>NZ_QOAY01000060.1:56068-60978 GCF_003314775.1 Microbacterium sp. H6
CGAACACTCCGAGCACCGCGGCGGCCAGCATGGCGGAGATCAACCACACCAGGTTGGACGAGAACTCCTCGCTGAGCTCCGACTCGAGGATGCCGACGGACGCGGTGCCGATCACGTCGCCCTCGTCGTCGCGGATGGGCACCTTGACCCGCCAGGAGGTGCCCAGCGTGCCGGTCTGCGTGCCGACGTAGATCTCGCCCGAGAGCGGGATCGACGGGTCGGTGGAGACCTTCTCGCCGATGCGGTCGGGGTTCGGGTGGGAATAGCGGATGCCCTCTTCGTTGGCGACGACGACGTAGGCGAGATCGGATGCCTCGCGGATGACCTCGGCGATCGGCTGGATCACGGCGGACGGCTCGACGTCGTCGAAGGCCGCGTGCACCGTGGGGAGGGCGGCGACCGATTGCGCGACGGCCTGCATCCGATCCTTGTAGGCCTCGCGGAGCGCCTGTTCCTGGAACGCTCCAGCCACGATGCCGGTCGCCAGGGTCACCAGGAACACGATCAGCGCTTGCAGCACGAGCAACTGCACGCGGAGCGTCATCTTCGAGGCCACGTGCTCATTCTGGCCTCTCCACGAGTGGGGCGCGAGCGGGGTCGGGAGCCGCTCGCGACCAATAGTTCCGAAACTCCGACCAATGGTTTCCGAAGCTGGAGCACCGGTACTCCGACCTCCATGGTGGATCCACAGCATCACGAACGCTCAAGGAGGAGCGCACATGAAGAACGCACGCATCGGAACGTGGACCGCCCTGGCCGCGGTGGCCGCACTCACACTCACCTCGTGCGCCGGAGGCAGCGCAGCGACCGACGACGCGGGAGGGGAAGCCGAGGTCGCCGCGATCACCGACGTGTCGATCGTCGTGCCGGCGGACCCCGGTGGTGGATGGGATCAGACCGGACGTGCCCTCTCGCAGGTGCTCACCCAGGACGACCTCGTGACCTCCGCTCCCGTGACCAACGTCGGCGGTGCAGGCGGCACCGTCGGCCTCGCGCAGCTCGCGAACGAGAAGGACCCGAACACGCTGATGGTGATGGGGCTGGTCATGGTCGGCGCGGTCGAGACCAACGCCTCGGCGGTGCGGATCGAGGACACCACCCCGATCGCCCGGCTCACCGACGAGCCGCTCGTCGTGGTGGTGCCGGCCGACTCGAAGTACGACACCCTGGAAGACCTCGTGGACGACATCGTCGACAACGGCCAGTCCGTCACGATCACGGGCGGCTCCGCGGGCGGCGCCGACCACATCCTCGCCGGACTCATGCTCGAGGAGGCCGGGCTCGATGGCGCCGAGATCGCGGAGAAGCTCAACTACACTCCGAACTCCGGCGGCGGGGAGGCCGTTCCGCTCCTCATCGGCGGCAAGGTCGCTGCGGGCATCTCGGGGGTGGGCGAGTTCGCCCAGCACGTCGAGAGCGGCGCGCTCAAGGCCCTGGCGGTGTCCAGCGACGAGCCGGTGTCGCAGCTTCCCGATGTACCGACCATCACAGAAGAGGGCTACGACGTGGTGCTCACCAACTGGCGCGGGGTGATCGCTCCCGGCGGCATCTCCGACGGCGAGAAGGACGAGCTCGTGCGGGTGATCACCGAACTGCACGAGTCCGAAGCCTGGACGGAGCAGCTCGAGACCAAGGGCTGGACCGACGCGTTCCTGGTGGGCGAGGAGTTCGACGAGTTCCTCACGGGGAACATCGAAGAGGTCACCGCGACGCTGAAGAACATCGGTCTGGTGCAGTGACATGACGGTCCCCGCATCGTCGGGGACAGGGGAGCAGGGGGTGCGGGTCGACCACGGCGGTCGGCCCGCACGCCGCTCTCCCTCCGTCCCCGTCGGCGAACTCGTGTTCGCCGGAATCATGGTCGCGCTCGGTGTCTTCGCCGTCGTCGGCATCTTCCTGATCCATGTCCCCGTCGGCATGAAGGCCGGCCCCACGGTCTTCCCGATCTTCGTCTCCGTGATCCTGCTCGCCTCCGCGGTCGCTGTGCTCGTCGGCGTGCTGCGCGGGGAGCGCGGCGGTGCCGAGGAGGCGGAAGACATCGATGAGAGTCTGCCCACCGACTGGGTCACCCTCGCCAAGCTGGCCGGCCTCGTCGTCGCGCACCTGCTCCTGATCGAACCCCTCGGCTGGGCACCCGCTGCAGCCCTGCTGTTCGGCGGGGTGGCGTGGTCGCTCGCCGCCAAGCGGTGGTGGATGGCGTTCCTCGTCGGCATCGTCGTGGCGCTCGTGATCCAGGTCGTCTTCGGCGGTCTGCTCGGTCTGTCGCTGCCGTGGGGACCGGCCCTCGGCTGGCTCGGAAGGATGTTCTGATGGACAGCTGGACTCTGCTCCTGGAGGGCTTCGCGACCGCGCTGCAGCCCGAATACCTCGCGTTCGCCTTCCTCGGAGTCTTCGTGGGCACCGCGGTCGGCGTGCTCCCCGGTATCGGCCCCGCCATGACGGTGGCGCTGCTGCTGCCCCTCACCTACACGCTCGACCCCGCCGCCGCGTTGATCACCTTCGCGGGCATCTACTACGGCGGCATGTACGGCGGCTCGACCACGAGCATCCTCCTGAACACCCCGGGGGAGTCGGCCTCGATCGTCACGGCCATCGAGGGCAACAAGATGGCCAGGATGGGACGCGGTGCCGCCGCCCTCGCCACCGCCGCCATCGGATCGTTCATCGCCGGCACGCTGGCGACCCTCGGGCTGACCCTCCTCGCTCCGCTGCTCGCGCAGTTCGCGGTGAACCTCGGACCCGCCGACTACGTCGCCCTCATCGTGATCGCGTTCATCACGGTCGGTGCGCTGATCGGCAGCTCGATCTCGCGCGGCATGCTCTCGCTCGGCGTCGGCCTGTTCCTCGGGCTCGTCGGCACCGACTGGCTCTCCGGTCAGCAGCGCTACACGCTGGGCCTGCCCGCGCTCTCCGACGGCGTCGACATCGTGTTGGTCGCGGTCGGGCTGTTCGCGGTCGGTGAGACGTTCTACATCGCGGCCCGACTGCGACACGGCGGCATCGACGTGATCCCGGTCACCCGTGGGTGGCGGTCCTGGATGACGAAGTCCGATTGGCGCAGGTCCTGGAGGCCCTGGCTGCGGGGCACCGCGATCGGGTTCCCGATCGGGACGATCCCCGCCGGTGGCGCGGACGTGGCCACGTTCCTGTCCTACGCGACGGAGCGGAAGCTGTCGAAGCACAAGGACGAGTTCGGGCGCGGCGCGATCGAGGGGGTCGCCGGGCCCGAGTCGGCCAACAACGCCGCCGCGGCCGGTGTGCTGGTGCCTCTGCTCACCCTGGGCCTGCCGACCACGGCGACCGCGGCGATCATCCTCACCGCGTTCCAGTCCTACGGCATCCAGCCGGGGCCGCTGCTGTTCGAGAGCCAGTCGAATCTGGTGTGGGCGCTCATCGCGAGCCTCTACATCGGCAATGTCATCCTGATCGTGCTCAACCTTCCGCTCGTGGGCATGTGGGTGAAGCTGCTGCAGATCCCGCGGCCGTACCTGTACGCGGGCATCCTGCTGTTCGCGGTGTTCGGTGCGTATGCGCTGCACAGCTCACCGTCGGACATCGTGATCCTGCTGATCGTCGGCATCCTCGGTTACTTCATGCGCAGATACGGATACCCCGTCGCGCCGCTCGTGGTCGGGATGATCCTCGGACCGATGGCGGAGGAGCAGCTGCGCAAGGCACTGCAGCTGAGCCAGGGCGACCTGAGCACGCTGGTCATGCAGCCGTTCGCCGCCATCGCCTACGGGGTGCTCGCACTGCTGATCGTCGGGGGCCTGTGGCTGCGACGCCGTCAGCGCCGGTACGAGCAGGCTCTCACCGAGTCGATCGCCGTGCCGATCAAGGCCGACTCCGAGGTCTGATCCGGGAGCGGATTCGAGCGGACAGGAGGCCGCGAGTAGGCTGATCCGGTGAATGATGCCCAGGCTCCCGCACGAGGGCCTCGTGCCTACACGGCGTTCATCGGGATCGGCCTTCTCGCAGGCCTCCTCTCCGGTCTCTTCGGCGTGGGAGGCGGCACGGTCATCGTCCCGCTGCTGGTGCTCCTGCTGCACTTCGATCAGCGCCTTGCAGCCGGCACCTCGCTCGCTGCGATCGTGCCGACCGCCGGCGTGGGAGTGATCTCGTACGCGACGACCGGATCGGTGGCCTGGATCCCTGCGATCATCCTCGCCGCAGGTGCCGTGGTGGGGGCGCAGATCGGCACACGACTGCTGCCGCGCATCTCGCAGACCGCCCTGCGCTGGGGCTTCGTCGGCTTCCTCGTCGTCGTGATCGTCAGCCTCTTCCTCGTGATCCCGTCGCGCGATGCCGTGTTCGAACTCTCCTGGCTGAGCGGCCTCGCCCTCGTCGGAGTCGGCGTCGGCACCGGTATCCTCGCCGGGCTGATCGGCGTCGGCGGCGGAGTGATCGTCGTCCCCGTGCTGATGCTGGCCTTCGGCACGAGCGACCTGGTCGCCAAGGGCACCTCGCTGCTCATGATGATCCCGACGGCGATCTCGGGCACCGTGGGGAACTTCCGCAACCGCAACGTCGATCTGCTCGCGGCGCTGCTCATCGGCGTCTCCGCCTGCACGACGACAGCTCTCGGCGCGTGGCTGGCCACCATCGTCGACCCCACCCTGGGCAACATGCTGTTCGCGGCATATCTGGTCGTGATCGCGGTGCAGATGGCCATCAAGGCGATCAAGGGTCGTAAGCGCGCCTGAGCCCCGCGTGGATGAAAGGATCTTCATCCACGGCTCATCTGCGCATCATCATCGACGGGCATCATTGGGGACATGACCACCCCACGACGCCTTCTCGCCACCGGCGCGCTGATCGCGATCCCGGTCGCCTTCGCGGTCGGAAGCGTCGTGCTGGCGCAGATGCCGCCGTCACCGCAGATCCCCTCCGAGCCCGTCACGGTGCAGCTG
>NZ_QOAY01000243.1:0-8343 GCF_003314775.1 Microbacterium sp. H6
GAGGCGTGGCCGCCTTCGCCCCGTGCAGAGAGCCGCAGGGTCATCACACCCTTCTCGCCGACACCGATCATCGCGGCCCGTCCGGGAACGAACGGCAAGGGCGCATCGACGACGGCACCGCCCTCGTCGACGACGAGCCAGGGGACGATTCCCCGGTCGCGCAGCACCCGCGCGATCTCCTCGGCGGCGCGTCCGTACGTCTCCTCGTTCCCGCCGAAGGAGAGGTACACGTCGCGGGGCGGGACGAACTCGTCGGCGAGCAGATTCTCGACCGCCTCCAGGATCACGATCAGCGGCCCCTTGTCGTCGAGAGCACCTCGACCGTAGACCGATCCGCCGGCGATCACGCCCGCGAAGGGCGGGTGCGTCCAGGCGTCGCTCTCGTCGACGGGGACGACGTCGTAGTGCGCCATCAGCACGACGGGCCCCTCGTCCGCCGCAGCACTCCCGCTCCCCTTCCAGTGGAACAGCAGGCCGAATTCGGTGTGCCGTTCCAGACGCAGCCTCTCGTGCGTCAACGGGTAGAGCTCGGCGATCAGCGCGACGAACTCCTCGAACGGAGCCGAGCCGCGTTCATCGAGTTCGGCCGACACCGTCGGGATCCGGATCATCTGCGAAAGCCTCTCGGCGATGCCGGGGCGCACGGTCGATGTGGTCACAGCGCCATCGTACCCAGCGGCGGATCCGCTCATCGCGAGCCTTCCGACTGCGTTCGCGCTCGTCCGGCTCGGCGAAAAAGACGAGGATGGACCGAGACGAAGGAGAACGCACATGAGGATCGCCGTCGCAGGAGGAACCGGGACCGTCGGTCGACACACGGTCGAGGCGCTGCAATCGGCCGGCCACGACGCCGTCGTCCTCAGCCGATCCCGAGGAGTGGACCTCGTGACCGGGCAGGGCGTGGGGGAGGCACTCGCCGGCGCGGATGCGGTGATCGATGTCGTGAGCGTCGAGACCCTCAAGGCGAGCACGGCGATCGAGTTCTTCACCGCGGCGGCCGGGAACCTGTCCGCTGCGGCTGCCGACGCGGGTGTCGGACATCTCGTGCTGCTGTCGATCGTCGGGATCGACCGCATCCCGTACGACTACTACGCCGGCAAGATCGCCCAGGAGAAGATCGTCGAGGGATCCCGCGTGCCGTCGACGATCCTGCGAGCGACGCAGTTCCACGAGTTCGCCGGGCAGATGTTCGAGCGGGCGAAGCTCGGACCGCTCCACCTCGCCCCGAACGCCCGCACCCAGCCTGTGGCAGCCCGTGAGGTGGGCGCACGTCTCGCGGCACTGGCAGGGGCGGAACCGCAGGGCCGGGTACGCGACCTCGCCGGACCCCGCGAGGAGCAGCTGTCCGACATGGTCCGCGCTTTCGCTCGACGTCGCGGATACCGCGGCTGGGTGCCCACCGTGAACGTGCCGGGGCCGCAGATGGCGGGGATGAGGGCGGGCCATGCGCTCCCCGGCCCCGACGCCGACCTCGGGCACCAGGGCTTCGCCGAGTGGCTCGCCGCGCAATAGCGTCCTGGAGCCGGTCGGGGAACACGAAGAACCGGGCGGAGGTTGCACCTGTGGTGATGACGCGAGAGCGTCCGAGGAGGTGCGGATGGAACTGACCCTGGTGTCGTCGTCGTTCTGCGGCGCGTGTGCACGGACCAGGACCGTGCTGGCCGAGGCGGCACGCTTCCTTCCCGACGCGACCATCACGGAGATCGACGTCGCGCGAGACCCGGATACCGCCGAGAGACTCGACATCGAGGTCACACCGACGGTGATCATCCGCGACGCCAGTGGCCTCGAAGTGTTCCGCGCCGCCGGCGTCCCGACCGTGCCGCAGGTACTCACCGCCGCGGTCAGAGCGCTCCCGGCCTGAACCTCTTGCGGGCACGACGACCGCGGCGCAGACTGAGCCTCAGCGGCACCGGCCGTGTCGTCCGTGTCAGCCTCCTGGAGTTCTCATGCCCGCTCTCAACCCGTACCTGTCCTTCCGCACCGAGGCCCGCGCGGCGATGGAGTTCTATCAACGCGTCCTCGGGGGCGACCTCGTGGTGAACACGTTCGGGGAGTTCCCCGACATGGTGCAGGATCCGAGCCAGCGGGACCTCATCATGCATGCGCAGCTGGACACTCCGGACGGTCTGGTGCTGATGGCCTCGGACACCCCCGACGGCATGCCCTACGAGAAGCCGCAGGGATTCTGGGTCTCGCTGAGCGGGAACTCGCAGGAGACCACCCGCGCCGTGTGGGACAGGCTCTCGGACGGGGCGACGATCACCATGCCGCTCGACGTGCCCCCATGGGGCGGCCTGTTCGGGATGCTCGTGGACCGGTTCGGCATCCCGTGGATGCTGCACGGCGACCCGGAGGAATGAAGACTCCCCGGCTCAACGCGGCTGCACGGCACGACACGCGAGGTGCAGGGCGAGGCGCGCCTCCGGGTCGGTTAGATCGATCCCGAGAAGCTCCTGCACGCGTCTGATCCGCATGGTCACGGTGTTGCGGTGCAGGCCCAGCGCAGTCGCGGTCGCGGCGATGCCCGATTCGTGGTCGAGGTAGGCCGAGAGCGTGACGAGCAGTTCGCCGCCTCCCTCCCGCAGCGGAGCCAACAGCGATTCCGCCGCGGGAACGAACGTGTCGTTGCCGGTCCACGCGAGAAGGAGCTGCTCCAGTCCGAGACTGTCCACCCGTACGAACCATCCCGTCGCCGACCGCGATGCCGCGATGCGCGCCGCGTCGCCCGCCTCGTCGAGCGTCGTTGCGAGGCCTTCCGAACCGCCCTGGAGCGAGCCGACCCCGGTGGCGACGGCGAAATCGCGCAGCACCCCGAGATGCAGGTCCCGCAGAGCGGCGACGGCCCGCTCCACCTGATCCGGATCCGGCGACTCGGCGAAGGTCAGCCACCCGCTCAGTCCACGACCGGCCGTCGTCGCATGCGCCTCGCCGTCGATGGCGCTGAGGCCGGCGCTGACCGTACGCAGCAGCGAGAAGGAGTCGAGGCGGCCCCGTGCCACCATCCGGAAGCCGAGGTGATGTCCGCTGGTGCGCCACCCGCGCTCGAGCATCCGTCGTTCGACGTCGGCATCCGCCGCACCGTGCAGGTCGACGAAGTCCCGCAGCAGTCCGGACGACACCGCGACGTCGTTCACGGCCGCCACCTCGTCGATCAGGATGCGTGCGGCGACGGCGGGCATCGCGACCTCGGCCGCGACGGACAGCGACTGCACCTGCGCCTCACCGAGCCCCCGGCCGAACAGCACGAGCCGCAGACCGCTGCGCCCCGGGCTGTCCACGCGCACCGATGCGGCCGCAGCATCCCCGATGCTCGTCCGATCCAGCCAGGATTCGAAGCCGATCGCGGCGTGCAGCCGCTCGTCCAGGTGAGCACCCGCCTCCTGGAGCACGCCGGACGAGTCGATCAGCGCAGCTCCGACGCCGAGGTTCGCGGCGATGTGGCCGAGCAGGTCGGCCAGGTCATCGGCGGCGTACTCGAAGGACTGGGCGACCTTGCGCACCTGACTGAGCGTCAACGCATCCCGCGCCTCGATCAGCATCCAGCAGGCCCTCGCGAGCTGGATCGGTCGCTCGACATCGAGCAGGCAGAGGCCGATACGGTCTGCGAGGCGGAACGCGCCCGCGTCGAACGAGGCGGCTCCGGGGAGGGCGAGCCCCGAGTACCCGCGATCACGCAGGCGGCGCAGCAGTGCATCCTGCTGCCAGGTCGATGTCGGCGCTGCCGCCGTGATGATCGCGAGTCGGCCGGTGCCGGCTTCGACCAGCTCTGCCTCACTCGCCCCCACCGCGACGGCATCCCACAGTGCATCCGCGGGTCCGGCGACACGCCTGAGGGCGCCGTTCTCGGAGTGGGCGAGCAGCGCGCTCAGCTGCAGTCTCTCGTTCACGCGGCGTCCACACCCTCGAGGCCGTACGCCGAGGGCAGCACCTTCGCGCGTCGGTCCGCTCTGGCGTTCCACCAGGGAGGCGCCGGGATCGCGAGCACCGCCACCGTGCGCGCGAGCCGGAGCTCGGTCACCTCGAGGATCTCGCGCGATATCGCGTCGACGACCACGATGATCTCCGGCGCCGACGCCACGAGACGGCCATCCGTGAGCACCGCGAGGGTCTCGGAGCGGCTGACCACGCGATGGACTGCGCCGGTGAGACCGCTGATCTCCACCGCGTTCACGTGTGGATCGTGCGCCCAGGGCGATACCGAGATGATGCGACCCTCGGCGAGCAGTTCCGCCCCGAGGACGTCCGCGAGCAGAGGGAGGGGTGCTGCCGAGGCTGCGAGGTAGGCCCGGCCCAGTTCGAGCGCGTAGGCGAGGTGTCCACCGATCGCGTGCTCCGTCAGATCGCCGACCGTGAACCCGCCGAGCACGGCACATCCGACCCCGCCCGCCTGGACGATCGCCGACCGCACCACCCTCTCGGCGTCGATCGCGCGGTGCGCCTCGACGAGCGCGACGCCGTCGGACCCCGTGTCGCACGCGAACACGAGACCGGGCACCTGATCCACGAACAACGACATCTGGTCGAGGCCGGGCACTGCGCGACCGGTGCAGTCCGCGTCGACGATCACGTGTGAACCTGCGAGCGTCAGCGGAGCGAGGCCGTTCATGCCCCCGCCCTCGAGAGAGCAGACGGCCGGCACCGGATGGCCGATCCAGCGTTCGACCGCGCCCAGCAGCCGGGCGAACGGGTTCGCCCCGGGGAGCCGCTCACCGAGCAGCATCGTGGAGCCGACGAAGGCGACACCCAGGCATGGCGTTGCCGGGTCCAGCGCCGCGACCGGTGAGACCTCGATCGGCCAGCCCTCGGCTCCGGCGAGCATCAGCTCGAGCATGGTCGTCGAGCCACCGCCGCCGGAGCCGAGGAGCGCATAGCCGCGGGCGAGCGCCGTGAGGTCGTCGCGCTGCAGCATCATGCGCTCCAGCCTAGGGAGAAACGCCCTCACCCGCGGCCAGCGCTTCGATCGGAGCGAACTCCGCTGCGAGGCCGAACGCCGAAGGTCCGAAGGCGGCGAGGGCATCGGGCGTGCGCATCATCTCCGGAGTGGAGATACCCAGTACCCGGACGCGCTGACCGTACCGGAGCCCTTCCGTCGTGATGGGCTCGGCCGTCTCGTGATCGACCACGCAGATCAGGTCGGGGACGATCGCGACGAGCGTCTCGCCGCGGTGCGCGATGAGGTTCTCGTTCTGGAACGAGATCTCGAACGTGTCGCCCTCGTCCGCGCCCAGCGGTGCGATGACGGCTCGCCCCTTCGCGAATCCCTCGGTCGTGCGGCGTTCGACGTCGACGACCTTGCCGACGCAGAGTTCGCGCAGGTGCGGGTACAGGGTGGTCGAGAGCGTGCGGGCGATCGCCTCGAACGGCGAGCGATGCTCCTCGCGCGCGAGGCGGATCGCGCGACCGAGCGCGAGCGCCATCGAGATCGTGCGTGGCACGGCCGTCCTCCGCACGTCGGCTCCGGTCATCGCATACTCGGCGATGTGCCCGACGCCGCCGAGACGGATGGTGATCCCGCGGGCGAGCCACTCCATCTGCCGGTCGTCGTCGCCCGTGTCGATCACGACCTTCTCGCCCCGTTCGCCGGCGAGGGCGAGGGGCGATCCGTGCACGCCGTACACGGCGAAGGTCTCCATCGACAGCTCGGGAAACGCCCGTCCCATGCCGTCGGCGTCGACCACGGGAAGCCCGGTCTCCGCGGCGACGATGAGCGGGATCATGGAGTTGATGCCACCGCATTCGATCGGCATCGTCGCATCGGCCTTGCGCCCCAGGTGCTCTTCGAGCGTGCGCAGAGCCAGCGTGGGCTCCGTGCCCGCGGGGATCTTCTCGATCATCACGGTCGGCGCCCCCATCTGCGCGGTCGGGATCACGAACAGATCGTCGGGGAGCTCATCCGGGTCGAGGATCGTGATGCTGCCCTCGCCGAGAACGCGCTCGACGAGCATCTTGCCGATGTACGGATCGCCTCCCCCGCCGGTACCGAGCAGCGTCGCGCCCCTGGCGAGGTCGGGCAGGTCGGCGGCCGTGAGCTGCCAGCTCATACGGCGGCTCCCGCCGCAGCGGTTCCGACGGAGACGCTGCCATCGAAGCGGTGCGCATCCATGTCGTACCCGAAGTACCCGGGGCCGACCATCGCGAGCGCCGCCTGCGAATGCCAGCGCTCGTCGGCCGGAGCCGCGATCACCCGCACCCGCTGTCCGTAGCGCAGCGCCTCGGTCGTGATCGGCTCACCCGACTCGCCGTCGAGCACCATGATCAGGTCGGGCGTGGTCGCGAGGACGACGCCGTCGGCTTCCGCCACCAGATGCTCGTTCTGGAACTGCAGGGTCAGCGTCGCCCCGCCGTCGCCGTCGATGCGCGCGCGCCCCCGGGCGAAGCCGGTCGTGGTGGCCCGGTGCACGTCGACCACCTTGCCGTCGAACAGCTCACGCCCGCCGAGCAGATCGACGACGCCATCGACCGGGTCCGTCTTCGCGTCCCGCGCCGCCGTGATGCGCTCGCCGATCTCGATGCATCGGGAGAGCGAGCCCGCCACCAGCGACTCACGTGCGGCGGAACCCGACATCGAGAACCCGGAGATCATGACCGAGCAGCCCATCTCCACGCAGGCCACGCGGGCGATGCGCTCCGTCCAGGAGTTGTCGACCGTCTGCAGTACGCCGGTGTTGCCCTTCTCGTCGCTGAACGCGAGAGGGGAGGCGGTCACCCCGTAGAGGGTCGGGAGCACCATCTGCAGCTCGGGGAAGGCACGTCCCATCCCGTCGGCGTCGACGAGCGGCAGACCGAGTGCTGCGGCGGCCGCGATCGGGATGGTCGAGTTGACTCCGCCGACCTCGGCGCACGCGATGTGGGTGATCGGACGGCCGAGATGGATGCTGAGCGCCTTGACCGGCTCGACGACCTCGGCGAGACTCGGCAGCTTCTCCACCATGACGGTCGGTGCGCCCATCATCGCGACGAACAGCACGAGAGCGTCGTCCGGCACCTCGTCGAGGCCCACGACCGTGACCTCACCGGCGGCCAGCGCTTGACGGGCGAGGAGTGCTCCGATGTAGGGGTCTCCTCCCCCACCCGTGCCGAGGACGGCAGCACCGCGGGCGAGTCCGTCGATGTGCGCAGACGTGATGGTCCAGCTCATGTCACGCCCCCATGTCGAGGTCGCCGACGGCCTTCACGCGGATGCGCGTGGCGTTGCCCGGGAGGTACGGGATCGGAACCTCGTCGAAGTCGATGATCGATACCGTCGAGGGTTTCGCACCCGCCGCGATCGCCTTGTCGACGGCTTCCGCGCGGACTTCGGCGATCGTCTCATCGCGACGACCGGGCTCGATCGCATAGACCTTGTCGATCTCGCCGCCGACCTGGGCGATCGATGCGCCGATGGCGTTCGCGACCGCGTAGTTCTCCGGTCGGTGCACGGTGCCGAACAGGGGCAGCTCGTCGGGGAGCAGGATGGATCCGCCGCCGACGGCCACCACGGCGATGGGCTCCGGCGAGGTGCGCATGCGGTCGACTGCTTCGGAAACGCGCTCGGCGATGCGGGCGAGCACTCGCTGCACGAACACGGGGTCGAGGTGTGCGACCCTGCTCGCATCGCCCACCTGGGCGCGACCCGCGGCCACCGCGATGTCCGTGGCGGTGAGCGTGGAACCGCCGAAGACCAGGGCCTCGGTGGTCAGCCGGTACCCCACCGATGCCGGTCCGACCTCCGCGGTCTCCTCATCGACGATGCTGCCGCCGCCGATGCCGAGGGAGAGCACGTCCGGCATCCGGAAGTTGGTGCGGATGCCGGCGACCTTCACCTCGTTCGCCGTCTCCCGGGGGAAGCCGTTGATCAGCAGTCCGATGTCGGCGGTCGTGCCGCCGACATCGATCACGGCACAGTCGTCGAGACCGCTGGTGGCCGCTGCTCCGCGCATCGAGTTCGTCGGTCCGGAGGCGAAGGTGGCGACCGGGTAGCGGCGCGCGTACTCCTCGTCCATGAGCGTGCCGTCGTTCTGGCTGAGGAAGATCGGCGCCTCGATGCCCTGGGCACGCACCGCCGAGGTGAGCCCGTCGACGATCTCGGAGGCGAGCTCGCGGAGCGCGGCGTTGATGATCGTCGCGTTCTCGCGCTCCAGCAGCCCGATCCGTCCGATCTCGTGCGACAACGAGATGGCGGCATCATCCCCCAGCACCGACGCGACGATCTCGGCGGCCTGCACTTCGAGGTCGTGGTTGACCGGGCTGAAGACCGAGGAGATGGCCACCGAGCGGATGCCGTGCGCCTTCATGTCCTCGGCGTGCGCGCGGATCTCCTCGGGGTCGAGGGGCGAGATCGGCCTGCCGTCGAACTCGTAG
>NZ_QOAY01000243.1:8374-18788 GCF_003314775.1 Microbacterium sp. H6
ACCGTGCGCGAGGTAGCTGCGGGCCTGGGTCGCCTCGACCAGCACCTCCGGCCAGTCGACCAGCGGCGGCAGTGCGCGCGTCGCCGGCAGTCCGAGGCGCAGGGCGGCGACGGGCGCGAGACGGCTGGCCTGCACCAGGGCGTTGATGAAGTGCGTCGTGCCGATCATCACGGCGTCGATGTCCGCACCGGCGAAGGCGTGTCCGACCCGCAGATCCTCGATCGCCTGGATGATGCCGCTCGTCACATCGGGTGTGGTCGAGTGCTTCACCCCCGCCAGGGTGCGGGTGCCGTCCATGAGGACGGCATCGGTGTTGGTGCCGCCGACGTCGATGCCGATGTGCATGATTCTCGCTTTCCGGTGAGGGGATGTCTGTCTCGGGGCCGGTCAGGCCGCTGCTGCCGCTTCTTCGATCGGGGCTGCCTGTCGCGTCGTGGCGACTCCGACCCCGCGCACCCAGCCGAGCTTGCCCGCCACGATGTACAGCACCATGGAGAGGAAGAGACTGAGCAGGGACGGGATGCCCCACGTGACGAAGTATCCGACGAGTGCCGAGACGAGCCAGACGACGATGGTCGCGGGCACGATGCGCGGTGCCGTCGCCGGCAATGTGCCGGCTTCTCGGGTGGCGTCGAGCTCGGGGCGCCAGCGACGCACGATGTAGTACTCGGCGACCATGATCCCGGCGATCGGCGGGAATGCGACGCTGAGCACGATCAGGAACTCGGTGAACTGGCCGAGGATGCCGACTGCGGCGAGCACGGACCCGACGATGCCCAGCACGATGGTCGTCGTGACGCGGTGCAGGTTCTTGCCGAACGCGGTCGAGATGAAGTTCACGAGTCCCAGCGTGGAGGAGTACAGGTTCCAGTCGTTGATCTTCAGGGTGCCGGTGAGCACGATGAACAGACCGATGAAGCCGACCGACGAGGTCACGATCGCGACGATGTCGCCACTGGCGGCCGCGTGGGCGAGCAGCACGCCGGCGAGCCCGATCACGAACTCGCCGAGCGAGACGCCGACCACGGTCTGCTTGACGACGTCGGCGCGGGAGCGGTTGAAGCGGGTCATGTCACCGGTGATGATCGCACCGACGATGAGACCGCCGGCGACGATGCCGGTCCCGGCCCAGACGCTCATGGTCGGGCCTGGGGCAGGACCGGTGAGCAGTTCGCCGATGTCGTGGCGGGTGAGCTCGGAGATGACCGACCAGCCGACCAGGATGAGGAACAGCGGCACGGTGATGTTCGCGAGCCACTGCATCCCCACGAACCCGAAGGCCACGATCGCGGTGACGGCGAGACCGAAGATGAGGCTCCAGGCCCACACCGGCAGGGCACCGGGCATGAGCGCGTCGAGAGACTGGGCGGAGATGGCCGACTGGATGCCGAACCAGCCGATCAGGCTGATGCCGATCGCGAGGCCGACCAGCGAGGCTCCGATCTCGCCGAAGCCGGTCCAGCGGGCGAGGAGTGCGGTGTTCAGGCCTTCGCGCTGGCCGATGAAGCCGACCACGCACATGATCACCTCGAGGATGAGCGAGCCGAACAGGAAGGCGAGGACGGCCTCGCCGAAGGTCATGCTGTAGCCGAGAGTCGCGCCGAGGAGGAACTGCGAGAGGGCCGAGACCTGTCCGAATCGCTGCACGGCGATTCCGAACCAGGGTTTGCGGGCCTCGGGAGTCACTCGGGAGAGCGCGAAGTCGTCTGCGTGCGCCGTGCGTGCCATGAGGATCCTTCGGGAGGAGGAGGACGGGTTGTGCGCCACAGTAGCGACGCTTCCCACGGCCCCGACATGTGCATATCGCACGAGAATCACGCGAGGATGTGCAGGTCGCACACCTAAGGTTCCTCTTCCTCGCCTGTCTCTTGTCCAAGAACGACGCCGAGACCCACGCTCAACGCCGAGACCCCCTCCTGCCGACGCGGGCAGGAGGGGGTCTCGGCGCCAGGCGTGGGTCTCGAGGACGGCCTGGGGCGCGTGGAGTCAGTGCAGCGCGTTGGTCTCGATGAAGGCGCGCAGGGCCTGCTCGTCGTCGCCCATCTCGGTCACGTGCTGAGGCGCATCGAGCATCTCCTGCAGCTCCGGCGCGTAGCCGAGCTCGACACCGATGGCCTCGTGGAGCGTCTCTGCGAACTTCTCGGGCTTCGCGGTCTCGAGCACGAGCATCGGCACGCCGGGCTCGACATACTCGCGGGCGACCTTGACACCGTCGGCCGTGTGCGGGTCGATGACCTCGCCGGTCGCCTCGTACACCGAGCGGATGGTCGCCAGTCGATCCGCGTGCGTCGACGTGCCGCTGACGATGCCGAACTCTTCGAGGAAGCGCTCCTTGTCGGCGGAGAAGTCGAAGTGGCCCTGCGCCTCCAGATCGTCCCAAGCGCCGACGACGCGAGCGGGGTCGCGGCCGACGAGCTCGAAGATGAAGCGCTCCAGGTTGGACGCCTTCGAGATGTCCATCGAGGGACTCGACGTGGCGAGGGTCTGGGCGGCGCTGCGCGGTCGATAGACGCCCGTGCGGAAGAACTCGTCCAGCACGTTGTTCTCGTTAGCTGCGAGCACGAGACGACGGATCGGGAGTCCCATCTGCTTCGCGAAGAAACCGGACAGGATGTTGCCGAAGTTCCCGGAGGGCACCGTGAACGACAGCTCTGTCCAGCCTCCGGCATCCGTCGCCCGCAGCCAGGCCCAGAAGTAGTAGACGGTCTGCGCCGTGATGCGTGCCAGGTTGATGGAGTTCACCGCGCCGAGGTGCTGGGCGCGCTTGAAGTCGAGGTCACCGGCGAGCTTCTTCACCAGGTTCTGGCAGTCGTCGAAGACGCCTTCGACCGCGATGTTGTGCACATTCGCGTCATCGAGCGAGAACATCTGCGCCCGCTGGAACGCGCTCATGCGGCCCTGCGGCGACAGCATGAACACGGCGACGCGCTCCTTGCCGCGTAGCGCGTGCTCCGCCGCCGAGCCGGTGTCTCCCGAGGTGGCGCCGAGGATGTTGAGCACCGCGTCGTTGCGCTCCAGCGTGTACTCGAGCACCTGGCCGAGGAACTGCATGGCCATGTCCTTGAACGCGAGCGTCGGTCCTTCGGAGAGCCCGACGAGCGTCAGGTCGTCGTCGATCGCGCGCAGCGGCACCACACCGTCGGGGAAGTCGGCGTACGCGGCATCCGTCATCCTGGCCAGGTCTGCACGGGGGATGTCGGTGGCGAACAGCCCGAGCACCTCGGTCGCGAGTTGCGGATACGTCAGCGCACGCCAGCGCTCGAGCGTCTCGCCGTCGACGGTCGGCATGACCTCGGGCACCGCCAGTCCGCCGTCGGGCGCGAGGCCCTCCAGAAGCGTCTCGCTGAACGACTGCGGCTGCATGCCGCCGCGGGTGGAGATGAACTGCACGTTGGCTCCTCGGCTCGGGACTCGGCCCGTCCATTCTCGCAGGGTGTTCCCCGTCGAGTTGACGCGATGACGGAGGCGGGCGCTGCACTCAGAACAGCGAGGTGGGCAGTGCCCCTTCGTGCTCCAGCAGCCAACGCTTGGTCTCGAGCCCGCGACCGACGTCGCCGCCCGAATAGCCGCCGAGTCCGTCGCCGGCGACGACCCGGTGGCAGGGGACGATCAAGGGCACGGGGTTGGCTCCCATGATCGAGCCGATCCCCCTGGCGGGCACCGCGGTTCCGCTGCGTGCAGCCAAGCCGCCGTACGTGATCGTCTCACCCTGCGCGACGGTCTCGTGCAGGGCAAGGAGCACAGCTTTGGTCGCCGCGGTCTGCACGCCGAGGTCGACCGGCACGTCGAAGCACCGCAGCCTGCCGTCGAAATAGGCTCGGAGTTGCGCGAGAGCTTCCGTGAGCAGCGGATCGGCGCCCGGCTCGGACACCACCACACTCCCGTCGGGCGGAGTCGACCGCCACGTGACGCGGGTGATCGCCCCACCGTCGCTGACGACTCCGACGACGCCGACCGGAGTCGCGAGCGTTCCGAAAGCCGACATGCGTCGAGAGTACCGCCCGTTCCGGACACGCAGACCGGCCGAACGATCACGGCGCGGAGGAGCGATCTCGCGGGGAGAGGGTATGGCGCCCCGCCGCTTCCGGCGCGACCCTGGATGGTGGCATCCCTTACCGTGCACGATCACCATCTCGCTGACAAGGAGCACCCTATGAACACCACCACGGCCGCGCTCGACCTCGCCGATGTCCGTCTGCACTACGAGCTCCGCGGCGAGGGACCGCTGCTCGTCCTGATCGGCGCGCCGATGGATGCCGACGCCTTCGCTCCCTTCGCCGACGAGCTCGCCACCGATCACACCGTCCTCACCACCGACCCGCGCGGGGTCAAACGGAGCATCCTGCACGACCGCTCGCAGGGCTCCAGTCCCGAGCAGCGCGCCGATGATCTCGCGGCGCTCATCGAGCACGTCGATCGCGGACCCGCGAGCGTCTTCGGCTCCAGCGGCGGCGCCGTGACCAGCCTGGCGGTCCTGCAGGCGCACGGCGACCTCGTATCCGTCGTCATCGCCCACGAACCCCCACTCCTGGAACTGCTGCCCGACCGCGTCGAACAGCGCCGCCTCACCGACGAACTCCGGTCGGCGGCGCTCTCCGGCGACCGCGTCGGCGCCTGGAGGCTCTTCTTCGCGCAGGCGAACATCCCGATGCCCGAGGAGGCGCTCGTCCAGTGGTTCGGCGGCGAGGTCGATCCGCAGCATCACGCCGACGAACAGTTCTGGTTCCGTCACGAGCTTCCGGCCAGCGTGCGCTGGGAGCCCGACCTGGAGGCACTGCGAGCGCGCACGGCCGACCTCGTGCTCGGAATCGGCCGGGAGTCGGTCGGCCAGCTGTGCGAACGCACGACGACTGCCCTCGGGGAACGGCTCGGAGTCGAGCCGACCCGGTTCCCCGGCGACCACACCGGATTCGTCGATCACCCCGGGGAGTTCGCCGCGCGTCTTCGTGAGGTGCTCGACCGCTGAGGAACGCCCGCCGATCGAGGCCATCGAGCGCACGACCAGCTCGACGGCCTCGACACGTCAACCGCGGCAGAGCTGATGCCAGAGCGCTGCCCAGTGCTCCGGGCGCAGCTCACGGGGAAGGCGACACTCCCTCGCCCCGGCTGCCGCCACTGCCCGCCGGGCCTTGCCCATAGGGATGCGTGCGGCGGCGGCCACGACCGCGGCGAGGCTCCCCCCTCGGCCCGTGAACATCGCGCGGACGAACGCCTCGTACCGCTGCCGATCCGATACCGCGACGAGAGGCGACCCCCGACGGGTGATGGCGAGCAGACCGCCGTCGACACTCGGCTGCGGTGAGAAACCCCACGCGGGGACGCGCCCTTCCAGGGCGAACTCGAACCACGGCGCGGACTGCGCCGTCATCATGGTCGCGCCGCCCACACCGGCGCGCTTGCGCGCCACCTCCCATTGCGTGAGCAGCACCGCCTCGTTCCAGCGGTCGCCCGAGAGCAGGCGCCGCAGGATGGGCGTCGTCGCGTGGAAGGGGATGTTGCCGACCACGGTGTCCGCATCGAGCGGGTGCCGTGTGGCGTCGGCGATCTCGATGCGCACACCGGGCAATGCCCTGCGCAATCGGTGCACGCGGTGCTCGTCGACGTCGATCGCGGTGAGCGGTCTGCCCAGATCCGCGAGCACGCGAGTGAGCGCTCCGTCGCCGCAGCCGAGTTCGAGGATCGAGCCCGAGGTACGACCGACGAGGGCGGCGATGCGGGTCAGGGTCGGGCGGTGGGTGAGGAAGTTCTGGCCGAGTTCGTGACGGCCGCCATGGATTGAACGAGGCATGAGTGCGCTCCAGAAGAAGAATCGGAGCACCTCGGAGGAGGGAGACGACGCGAAGAGGCGTCAGTGAGGACTGCCCGTCCCGAGGTGCGATGACATCTCGGTGGACGGCGCGCAGATGCGTGCGGAGAGCGAGCGCGCCGTCAGGCGCGGCGGTCGCGGAACACGAGAGTGCGCCCCATCACGGGCGCTGCGCATATTGTTCCCATGTCTCCCAGCATATCCGCCCTCAGATCCAGCCGCGCTCCTCGGCCATCAGCACGGCCTGCTGACGGGTTCCGACCGAGAGCTTCCCGAGGATGACGGAGATATGGTTGCGCACCGTCCCCGGGGCGAGTGAGAGCGCCCGTGCGATCTGGCCGGTCGTCTCCCCACGCCGACCGGCACGCAGCACGTCGAGCTCGCGGTCCGTGAGCGGTGAGCGCTCGTCGCTCAGCGCATCGGCGGCGATCTCCGGATCGACATAGCGGGCGCCAGCCGCGACCCGGCGGATGACAGCGGCGACCTCGTCGGCCCCACGGGACTTCGGCAGGAAGCCGGAGACACCCGAGGCCAGGGCACGGCGCAGCACGCCTGGACGCGCGTGACGGGTGACGACCACGCACCGCGTCGCGATCGCCCTGTGCAGCTTCTCGGCCACCTGCACGCCGTCGAGCCCCGGCATCTCGAGGTCCAGCAGACACACATCCGGCTGAAGTCGCAGAGCCTCGACGACCGCCTGCTCGCCGTCCTCGCACTCGGCGATGACCTCGATATCGTCTTCCAACCGGAGGAGGGCTGCGAGCGCGGATCGGATCATCGCCTCGTCATCGGCGAGCAGCACCCGGATCATCGAGCCTCCTCCGATCCCATCGGCACAGTGACGACGACGACGAATTCGGTGGCCTCACGCCGGACATCGAGAGTTCCGCGCGCTTCCTCGATCCGCCGCCGCACACCGTCGAGGCCCGATCCGTCGTGCTCGATATCGGCGTCGACCGCGACATCATTCGCGATCTCATAGCGCCAGTCGTCGCCGACGCGACCCAGCAGGAGGCGTGCATACCGTCCGCCGCCGTGTCGGAGAACGTTCGTCGTCGTCTCCCTGATGACCGGACCGAGGGCGGATGCCGGTGCGGCGTTCGCATCCGCATCGATCGTGGCTCCCACATCGAGGCCGGCCGCCGTCAGGAGATCACGGGCGTTGGCGAGTTCGTCTCCCAGCGGCACGGAGCGGAAGCGCGTCGCGAGGTCTCTGGTCCCCTGTCGCGCCTCGTCGACGCTGATCCGCGCCGCACGGAGTTGCTCCATCCCCGCATCGGCGTCACTCGGCAGCAGACGCTCGGCGAGCTCCAGCTGCGGCGCGATGACCTGGAGGTGATGCCCCTGCAGGTCGTGCACGTCGGTCGCCACCCGGAG
This sequence comes from Microbacterium sp. H6, assembly GCF_003314775.1. NCBI lineage: Bacteria > Bacillati > Actinomycetota > Actinomycetes > Micrococcales > Microbacteriaceae > Microbacterium > Microbacterium sp. H6. The sequence goes on from NZ_QOAY01000243.1 coordinate 15,558, forward strand.
GCGTTCCTGCGTGGCGGCGAGCCGAGCCTCGGAGGCCCTGGCGCGATCGAGGGTGATCAAGACATCCCACCACCACAGCGAGGTGACCGTCATCACGGGGAGGAAGACGGTGTAGGCGGCGGTGAAGAGGAAGGGCACCTCGGGAGCGACGTCGAGGTGCGAGTCGACCACTGCGAGGGCGGCCAGGACGACCGTCGCAGCGATGACGACCTTGTATCGGACACCCGGCTGCCAGTTCAGCAGCACGATCGACTGCACGATGGGCATGAGGGCGAGCTGCCAGCTCCCGATCAAGCCGCCGGCAGCCGCACCATAGGCGACCGCGATGAGGAGCGGTGCGCCGAGGCGCATCCAACGCACACCCGGCTCCGCGTCCAGACGATGCCGATAGTCGAGGAGCAGCGAGACTGTGGAGGCGACCCAGAGGATTCCACCGCCTCCGACGATCACACCGCCGATACCCCGGAGGTCGACCGCGAGCGTGGTGACCGTCCACGCAGCGACAAGCGCGAGTTCGAACATGATGACTGCGGACGCCGTGTACCACCAGGTCGCGGTCACACCCCGCGACAACTGCCTCGCTCCCGGACTCGGCCCGACGGAGGCAGGGGGCTCGATACGACTGCTCACGCTCCCCACGATAGGGCCGTGACAGTTGTCACGGACGCGTCGTGCGATCTGCCCGGGAAGCGATGACGGGCCGACACTGCCGCCGAAGGGAGCATTCGGCTGGACTGGAGCCATCGCATCGGAGACTCCGATCGCACCGACAACCGGGAGTATCCCATGAACCTCATCGAGACCTTCCAGAACCTGGTGGCCCAGGTCCCCGAACTCGTGCAGCCGCTCATCGTCGCCCTCGCCGGCGCGATCCCCTTCATCGAGGGTGAAGGGGCGGTGAGCATCGGCATCATCGGCGGCATCTCTCCGGTGATAGCCGCGATCGCCGCGATCGTGGGCAACTTCCTCTGCGTCCTGGTGGTAGTGATCGTCAGCTCCGGAGCCCGACAGGCCGTCGTGAACCGTTCGCGAGCCAAGACCGCGGCGCTCGCCGGTGCCGGCGGCGGCACGATCGACGAGCCGGCCGCGGATGCGGCCGACACTGGTCGCGGCACCGCGCGTCGCGAGAAGTTCCAACGTGCGTTCGAGCGCTACGGCGTTCCCGGGGTGAGCCTGCTCGGACCGCTCCTGCTGCCGACGCAGTTCACCGCGACCATGCTTGCGGCTTCCGGCATCGGCAGGGCGCGCATCCTCTTCTGGCAGGCTCTGGCCATCATCGGCTGGACCACCGTCGTCGCCGTCATCGTCGGAAGCGCGGTGTACGCGATCCGCTGATCTTCGTGAGGAGACTGGATTCAGAATATCTTGAATTCAGTCTTTTCTGTACAGTTGAGCTGTGACCACCGCTCTCGCCTCCCTCACCCACACGGCAGCAGTCGCCCGTCTGGGGCACGCCCTCTCGGACGCCACCCGGGCCGGTGTGCTGCTGGCACTGCGAGAAGCGCCCCGATACCCCGCCGACCTGGCCGATGCGCTCGGCGTCTCACGCCAGGCCATGTCGAACCACCTCGCCTGCCTCCGCGGATGCGGGCTCGTCGAGAGCGTTCCGGACGGACGCCGAAGCAGCTACCGACTCGCGGATCGCCACCTCGCTCCAGCCCTCGACATGCTCATGCGGGTCACGCTCATCGTCGAGCCGGACTGCTGCTCGGGTGAAGGCTGCACCTGCTGATGACCCCCACGGCAGCCGCGACGCGCCGCGAGACCCTCCACCGCCGCATCCGCCTGATCGTCGGAATCACCATCGGCTACAACCTGATCGAGGCGGTCATCGCGATCGCCGCCGGATCCGTCGCCTCGTCAGCCGCGCTCGTCGGCTTCGGACTGGACTCCACGATCGAGGTGCTCTCCGCGGCCGCGGTCGCCTGGCAGTTCACCCGCCGCGATCCGGAACGCTGGGAGAAGCCGACTCTGCGCGTGATCGCCATCGCCTTCTTCGCACTGGCGATCTATGTGACGGCGACGTCCGCGACCGCGCTGGTCACGGCCGAGCGCCCCGAGCACAGCACGATCGGCATCGCTCTGACCGCGATCAGCGTCGCGGTCATGCCGTTCCTCTCCCTCGCCGAACGCCGCGCGGGGCGAGAACTGGGTTCGGCCACGGCGGTCGCAGACTCGAAGCAGACCCTCATCTGCACCTACCTCTCCGCCGCGGTGCTGGTCGGGCTGGTCGCGAACTCGCTGCTCGGCTGGTGGTGGGCCGATGCGGTCGCCGGTCTCGTCATCGCCGCCTTCGCGGTGCGCGAGGGCCTCGAGGCATGGCGGGGCGACGCCTGCGCGACGTCGGTCGGGATGCTGCTCGAGAACGACGACCACGACCATGACCACAACCACAACCACGACCACGACAACGACAACGACGACGCACGCTGAAGCCGCCCCCAGGGGCGGCACCTAGGCTGAGGGGATGGAAACCGCTCCCCCGACGTCGGCTCGGGATCTGCTAGGTCGGACGGTTCTCGTCACGGGCGCGAACGCGGGCATCGGCTACTGGTGCGCGGAGCAGCTCGCCGCACGTGGCGCACGCGTCGTCCTCGGCTGTCGCTCCCCCGAACGCGCGCGCACGGCGGTCTCCTCGATCAGAAGCCGGGTGCCGGACGCCGACCTGCGCGTGCTGGCACTCGACCTCGGCTCGCTCGGAAGCGTGTCAGACGCAGCCTCCGGAGTGGATGAACGCCTCGACGCGATCATCTGCAACGCCGGCGTGAAGGCGGCGGATCGGGCGGCGCGCACGAGCGACGGCCACGACCTCATGGTCGGCACGAACTTCCTCGGTCACTTCGCCCTGGTCGCACAGCTCGAGGCGGGGCTCGCTCCGGATGCCCGTGTGGTCGCGGTCGGCTCGATCGCCCACCGTTTCGCACGCCTCGACCCGGCGACGCTCGACGACCCGTGGACCGGTTCCTCACTGCAGCAGTACGGGCGGTCGAAGGCGTCTCTGATGGCTTTCGCGTTCGAGCTGGCACGGCGCTGGGGCGGCTCATCCCGCTCGGCGGTCTGCGCGCACCCGGGCTATGCGGTCGACCCGCTCACCCCTCAGCGCCCCGGCCTGGCGGCGGTGCCCGGATTCGTCCGCGCGCTGGCGGCACCGACCAAGATGCTCGTGCAGGGCAAGGATGGCGGGGCGCTGCCGATCGTCCATGCTGCGACATCGGCGGAAGTCCTCAACGG
>NZ_QOAY01000159.1:0-16998 GCF_003314775.1 Microbacterium sp. H6
CGGCACCGCATCGAGCACCTCGAGTACGCCGCGCCGGGAACCGCCGGGCGGATGGCGCGGCTCGGGGTGACGGCCTCCATGCAGCCCGTGCACGCCGACCCCGCGATCTTCGCGAACTGGGCGGCGCAGATCGGCGACGATCGCGTCGCCCGCGCGTTCGCGTGGTCGGAGTACGACGAAGCAGGAGCACTCCTCGCCTTCTCGACCGATGCGCCGACCGCCCCCTACGAGGCGCTCGCGAACATGTACGTCGCCGCCACACGTGCCTCGGCGCTGGTTCCGGGTGTGCCGGCCGTCGACCCGACTCAGGCACTTCCGCTGGAACGGGCCATCGCGCACGCCACCAGGGACGCCGCGGCATCGATCGGCGACGGCAGCTGGCGCGGCCGCATCGCGGTCGGATACGCCGCTGACTTCGTGGTGCTCGACGCCGACCCGTTCGCGGGCGATCCGGCCCTTCTGCTGGGGACACGCATATCGCAGACCGTGATCGCCGGACGCACCGTGTACGAGAGCTAGCGCGAAGAGCACCTCTCCTGCGCATTTCCAGGATATCGCCGAGGTGGGGGCTTGCCGCAAGGCCCCCACCCTGGGGCAGAATCGACCCTCGCTCGTGCGAATGACGCCCGGCGTGAAGGAGATCCATGCCTTTCGACCCGTTCCACCTCGCGGACGATCTGCGCGCGAAAGCCGCTCCGGAACTGATCGCCGATGACCGCGAGCATCTCCGGAGGATCGCCGACGCTCTCGAGCTGCAGCGCGCAGACGTGATCTCGCGACTGACGCAAGCGCGCCGCCGGGAAGCGGACCTCGGAGATGCCGTCGTCGACCGGGACCTGGAGATCCGCCGACTGAGCGGACGCCTTCGCGTGCTCGAGCGCTTCGGCCTCGACATCTGCCTCGGCCGGATGACCCTCGACGATGGCGAACATCGGTACATCGGCCGCACCGGCCTCGCGGACGCGGACGGGTCCCGGCTCCTCATCGACTGGCGTACTCCTGCCGCAGAGCCGTACTTCGCGGCGACCCTCGAGCATCCGCGCGGTGTGATCTCCCGACGTCGCTACCGCTGGACCGACGGACGCATCCGTGACTACTGGGATGAGGCGCTGAGCGACGCGGCGTTCGACGGCGCGGCCTCCCTCGACGATCAATCCGCGTTCATCGCCAGCCTCGGAACTCATCGCACGGCCAGGATGCGCGACGTGCTCGCGACCATCCAGGCCGACCAGGATGCGATCATCCGCACCTCGTCCAGGGGAGCTCTCGTCGTCGACGGCGGCCCGGGCACGGGCAAGACCGTCGTGGCACTGCACCGCGCCGCCCAACTCCTCTACGCGGAGCCGCGCCTCACGCAGAGTGCGGGCGGCATGCTGCTGATCGGCCCTCATGCGCACTATCTCGCATACGTCGAGGACGTGCTTCCCAGCCTCGGCGAGGACACCGTGCGACTGGCGACCATCCGCGACCTCGTCCCGGAGGGAGCCTCGGCCTCCGACGAGCGGAGCACCGAACACGACGCCCGAGTGGCGCGGCTGAAGGGCACGCTCGACCCCGTCTCGCTGCTCGACGCTGCCGCGAGGTGGTTCGAGCGCCCGCCGCATCACGCCATGCGTCTGGAATCGCCGTGGGCCGACCTGTGGCTGAGTCGCGACGAATGGGCTGAACTGTTCTCGAACGCGGACCCTGCCATCTCGCACAACGAGGCACGCGACGAGGTGTGGGAGGAGATCCTCGAGCTGCTGACGGACCAGGTGGACGACGAGGATGCGCCGCCCCACACGGTGCGGAGGTGGCTGCGTCAGGACGAGGAACTCACCGGGACGTTCATGCGCGCCTGGCCGATGCTGTCCCCGACATCGGTCGTCGCACGACTGTGGAGCTCACCCGAATTCCTGCGGCACTGTGCGCCGGGGCTCTCACCGGGGGAGATCGCACTCCTGCAGCGGGACGGGTCGACGGCATGGACCGTGTCGGACATCCCGTTCCTGGACGCCGCGCGCCGCCGCATCGGCGACCCCGATACCGTCCGCGACGAGCACCGACGCCAGGCCGTGATCGCTTCCGCCCAGGAGCAGATCTCCCACGTGGTCGACCACCTCATCGAGGACGACGACAGCGAGATGAAGGTGATGTCGATCCTGCGGGGCCAGGACGCACGGAATGTGCTGCTCGGTGTCGACGCTCCCCCCGCGCTGCGACCCGACGAGCTGTCCGGACCGTTCGGACACATCGTCGTCGACGAGGCACAGGAGCTCACCGACGCGGAGTGGCGGATGCTCATCGCCCGCTGCCCTTCGAGGAGCTTCACGATCGTGGGAGACCGCGCGCAGGCACGTCACGGATTCACCGAGAGCTGGGAGGCCCGACTCGCCCGCGTCGGACTCCGCGACGTCAGGATCTCTCATCTGGGGGTGAACTACCGGACGCCGACGGAGGTGATGGAGGCCGCTGCTCCAGAGATCCTCGCGGCGATCCCCGATGCGAACGTCCCGTCCTCGGTGCGCGAGAGCGGAATGCCGGTGCGTCATGACGTCGTCGCCGCACTCCCGCGCCTGCTGGAGGCTTGGGTCGACGCGCATCCGGACGGCGTGGCGTGCGTGATCGGCGCCCCCGACTTCGCCCCGACCGCGCGCGTGCGATCCCTGACGCCCGAGGGTGCGAAGGGCCTGGAGTTCGACCTGGTCGTGCTGGTCCATCCCGATCAGTTCGGACATGACGTGACCGGCGCCGTGGACCGCTACGTGTCCATGACCCGATCCACCAGCGAGCTCATCGTGCTCCGGTGAAGCGACGCTCGCGACGTCACCCGACGAGGACGCGACCGGTGAGGGCCTGCCAGCGCTCCTCGCGCCGCTCGATCCGTATGGGGTATGCGAACGCCGCCGTCACCAGGGGTGTCGTGAGCACGGCGTCGGCCTGCCCCTTGGCAACGATCTCCCCCTTCGCGATCAGTGCCGCATGCGTGGTCGACCGGGGCAGCTCCTCCAGGTGATGCGTCACGAGGACGGTGGCGAGTTCGGGCTGCGTGCTGTGCAGCAGATCGAGCGTCTCGAGGAACTGCTCCCTCGCCGCGACGTCCAGACCCGTCGAGGGCTCGTCGAGGAGAAGGAGCGCGGGGTCGGGCAGCAACGCGCGAGCGATGAGGGCTCTTCCGCGCTCTCCCTGGGACATGGTGGGCCACGTTGCGGCCTCGATCGCCTCGAGACCCAGCAGCGCCATGAGGTGCTCGACGCGCGCCAGGATCGCCGGGGAGGGCTCCCATCTGTTCATCATCTCCGTGGTCCCCGTTGCTCCGGTGAGCACGACCTCTCGCACCGTCAGCGGCGAGCGCAGTGGGTGACGCGGATTCACGTGACCGATGGACTCCCGCAGCTGTCTGATCTCGACGCGTCCGAGCTGCTGTCCGAGCACGTGGACAGAGCCTCTGGTCGGGTGCGCCTGCGCACCGCACATGCTCAGGATCGTGCTCTTGCCCGCTCCGTTCGGCCCGATGACGGCCCAGTGCTCGCCCTGCCTGACGGTGAGGTCGATGCCGGTCAGGATCTGCCGCGCGTTGCGGACGACGTCGACGCCCCTCAGCGCGAGGACGTCGCGGGGGACGGAGCCGTCGAGACCCTTCGCCGACATCACGACAGCGCCTCGCGAAGGGTGAGGAGATGAGCCCGACTGCGTTCGGCTGCGGCAGCTTCGTCGTGGTCGGCGATGGCTTCCACCTGCTCGGCGTGCGCGTCCTGGTCGGTGTCGTCCCCGAACGACCGCCGAATGCGGAGCATCTCGACCATGGCTTCACGCAACCGCGGGGTGAAGCTGTCGAACAGGTCGAGGAGCACCGGGTTGTGCGCGGCGGCCACGATCGTCCGATGAAACGCGGTGTCGGCGTCGACGTGTGCCTCGATATGGGAGCGGTGCGCGGCGCGATCGGCGAGAGCACGGCGGATGCTGCGCAGATCCGCGGGAGTGCGTCTCGCGGCGGCGAGCGCGGCGGCCTCCGTCTCGATCGCGATGCGTGCCTCGATCACCGCGACGATGTCGGCCTTGCGCAGGACGGCATCCCAGTCCTCCGGGGCTTCGAGCGCGGTCACATAGACTCCAGCCCCCTGCCGCGAAGCCAGCACTCCGCGCCCGGCGAGCTGCCGGATCGCCTCGCGCACGGTGGATCGACCGACACCGAGCTGCAGGGCGAGCGTCGTCTCGCCGGGGAGCTTCTCCCCCAGCGCCCATTCCCCGGCCGTGATGCGTTGCCACAGCAGCTCGGCCGCCTGGTCCGCCAGCGGCGCCCATCTCACCTGTGCCATTCGCGCGGCCTCTCGTCTACTTGTCTGAGGAGTTCTGCTACAGTCTAGCCATGTTCTCGTCAGAGCACCTCCTTCTTCGCCGCCACGGCGGGGCGTAGCCGGACCGGCACCCCGCCGTGGGGTCGAGTGTGCCGGTCTCCCCTCTCCGAGAAGGACGCCGCATCACCATGACCACGACATCGCCCATCCATGACTCCGCCGCCGCCGGCATCGACGACGCTCCCGCCTGGAACCGGCAGAAGAACTCGCCGATGCCCTCGCACCGCTACCGCGACGTCTACTCACGCGTCGAGGTGCCGCTCACCGAGCGGGACTGGCCCACCCATCGACTCACGGCCGCCCCGCTGTGGGTGCCGGTCGACCTGCGCGACGGCAACCAGGCTCTCGCCGAGCCGATGGATCCAGCCCGCAAGCACCGGTTCTTCGAGCTGATGGTGCGGATGGGGTACAAGGAGATCGAAGTGGGATACCCGTCGGCGTCGCAGACCGACTACGACTTCGTGCGGCTGATCGCGGACAGCGACATCGCACCGGAGGACGTGACGATCGTGGTGTTCACCCCCGCGCGCCGCGATCTCATCGAACGGACGGTGGAGTCCGTCCGCGGCATCGCCAACCAGGTCGTGATCCACATGTACACCGCGACAGCCCCCGCGTGGCGCAGCCTGGTGCTGGGGCACGAGCGCGAGGAGCTGAAGCAGCTCATCCTCTCCGGCGGCCGCGACCTGTGGGAGCTCGCCGGGCATCTGCCGAACGTGCGCTTCGAGTTCTCCCCCGAGGTGTTCAACCTGACCGAACCCGACTACGTGATCGACATCTGCGATGCGATGACCGAGCTGTGGCAGGCCACCCCCGAGCGGCCGGTGATCCTCAATCTGCCGGCGACGGTCGAGATCGCCACCCCGAACGTGTACGCGGATCAGATCGAGTACATGCACAAGAACCTCGCACGCCGTGACTGCGTGGTCCTCTCCGTGCATCCCCACAACGACCGCGGGACGGGTATCGCCTGCGCCGAGCTCGCGGTACTGGCCGGAGCGCAGCGGGTGGAGGGCTGCATCTTCGGAAACGGCGAGCGCACGGGCAACGTCGACATCGCGACGCTCGCGCTGAACCTCCACGCGCAGGGGGTGGATCCCATGATCGACTTCTCCGACATCGACGAGATCCGCCGCACCGTCGAGCACTGCAACCGGATCGAGGTGCACGCCCGCCATCCCTACGTCGGCGATCTGGTGCACACGGCGTTCAGCGGCACGCACCAGGATGCGATCAAGAAGGGCTTCGCCGAGCACCGCGCCCGCGCCGCCGCGGAGGACCGCGATGAGAGGGAGATCGAGTGGCGGGTCCCCTATCTGCCGATCGACCCCGCGGACATCGGTCGCGACTACGACGCCGTGATCCGCGTCAACTCGCAGTCGGGCAAGGGAGGTATCGCATATCTGCTGGAGAGCGAGTACGGGGTCGAACTGCCTCGGCGCCTGCAGATCGACTTCGCCCGACACGTGCAGCGGCACACCGACGCGACCGGAGCCGAGGTCACGGCGGCAGTGCTGTGGGATGTCTTCGAAGCGGTCTATCTCCGCGCCGTTTCGGGCAGTGATTCCGGGACCCGTCTCGTCTCCTACGACTCCGCCGACGGCGAGGGGAACCCACGCACGCGCATCACACTCCAGGTCGAGGGCCGCGAGTACACGACGGTCCACCGTGAAGGGGGCCCTATCGAGGCTCTCTCTGCGGCACTCTCCGCCCATGGCGTGCGCGTGGACATCGTCGGGCTCCACCAGACGAGCGTCGGATCGGGGGCGGAGAGCGATGCTCTGACGCTCCTCGAACACCGCACCGCGGCGGGGAGCTCGTGGTCGGCCGGCCGCGGACGATCCGTACTCTCCGCGAGTCTGTCCGCATTCATGGCGGCGGCGGTCGCCCGCTCTGGAAGCTGACTCCCGCCTAGAAGTTCAGTCCTGGTCGCCGACGTGCCCGGGTGCCGTGAGGGAGAGCACGCGTTCGACGAAGGCGGCGTACTCCTCCATGTAGTGCTCGAGGAACTTCTTCGTGCCGGCATCCTCGACCGTGCCGTCGGGGCCGAACATCTCAGGACGGTAGGTCAGATACGCCTCGGGGGCGTTCAGCTGAGGGGCGTTGAGGAAGCTCAGCACACTGCGCATCGAGGACTGCATCACCGCGGTGCCGATGGCGCCGGTGGAGGCTCCGATGATGCCGGTGGGCTTGCGGGCGAACGAGTTGTGACCCCACGGCCGCGACCCCCAGTCGATCGCGTTCTTCAGGGCGCCGGGGATCGAGCGGTTGTACTCCGGCGACACGATCAGGAGGCCTTCGGCGCGCTCGACCGCGTGCTTGAACGTGGTCACGGCGGCGACCGGATCGAGCTCGTCGTCACGGTTGTACAGCGGCAGATCGCGGATCGGGATCTCGACCATCTCCAGGCTGGGCGGGGCCAGCTTCACGAGCGCGGTCGCGACGACGCGGTTGATCGAGTCATGGGCGAGGCTTCCGATGAGGTAGCCGATCCGGTGTGCCATGCGGATACTCCCTTGCTTGTTCGGATGTGCTTGTCGGACGTGTTCGCGTTCAGGCTAGCCCCGTGTCCCGGCATAGCAAGCCCCTTCCATTGCCTCGCCGCCCGTGCACCGAGGCTTGAGCACGCGGAACAGAGCCCGCGATTCTTCGCCCGGATTCGCCTCAGGCCGTCGAGGCACCCCGGCACCGCGCGATGCCGCTGCTATTTTCGGACCATGAGATCTCCCCGCCTCGAACGCTTCGCCCTGGGAGCCGCGTTGGCTCTCGGAGCAGTCACCCTCGCTGGATGTGCCTCCGGCTCAGCCCCCACCTCCAGCGCTGTCCCCACCTCCACCCCCGCTCCCTCCGTCAGCCCGAGCACGACATCGGAACCTGCCCCCACTCCGACCCCCAGCTCCAGCTCCGGAGACTTCGGGGACTTCACCGCCACCCAGCTGGTCGAGATCTGCGTCGACTCGACGCGATCGGGTTTCGCCGGCGACGTGCAGTTCGACTCGGCCGCCAGCCGCATCGAGCACCGCAGCGTGACCCCGGAGTGGCTCGTGATCGTCCCGGCGCAGACCTCCGGCTTCCAAGGAGAGGCGCAGTGCACGATCGGTGGTTCTCCGTCGAATCCGGACATCGGGCTGTCGTCCGCGTCGATCGAGCGCCTCCCCGAGGATCAGATCCAGAAGTTGATCGACGGGAAGAACGAGGGCGGCGACCGCTGATGTGCGGCTCAGAACCGACGGTGGAGTCGTCGAGCCCGCCGGCGCCTCCCCTTCTCTCTCGAAGATCGGCCCTGATCGCCTCCGGAGTCGCAGGTGGCGCCGCGATGTTCGGGCTGAACGTCGTGGCCCCCGGAGAAAGAGCGGCTGCAGCCGGGACGTACATCCGGCCGTGTGGCTACGCACCGATCTCCGACTCCTGGCAGGGGCACCGCAACCGCAACTCCGCGGAGCCGGGCACCGACTACTCCGTGCCGAGGGGCATGCCCGTCATGGCCGTGACGAATGGCCTCATCGTCGATCGCAAGGACACCACGTCCACGGCGACGGGCCGCTACCTGGCGCTCCGCGGGGACGACGGCAACTACATCCGTTATCTGCACCTCGACTCGAGTGTGGTCCGAGTGGGCACGCGCGTGACGCAGGGAACGGTCATCGCCTACTCGGGAGCGTCCGGTTTCGACAGCGAGACCGGCTACGGAGCACACGTCCACGTCTCACTCTGGATCGGCGGCTCACCGAACCAGCTCGGATTCAGGAACACCGTCGACTTCGAGAACTACGTCATCGACAACTCACCCAGTCAACCCCCCGCCTCGGAGGATCCCGTGCCCACCCATCAGTCCACCACCTACGCATGGAACACCGTCATCCCTGCGAACTCCTGGATGCCCGTGCGCGTCGGGGCAACCGAGTTCTATCTCGCGGTACTCGCCGCCGGACGGCGTGAGACCGGAGACGTCGTCGTCAACCTGCGGGCATCCGGCGTCGCTTCCGCCCTCCAGCTCCGTGTGGTCGCGGAGGCTCTGAACTCCGCTGGCGCCGTCGCACAGTCGTTCGTGCAGCCCACCGTCGAGATCCCGAAGACCGTCTCCAGTGACGGGATCACCCACGCGCAGTACGTGATGCCGTACACCCTGGTCGGTCCGGTCCGGCTCTACGCGCATGTGCGGTCGGTCGGCGGCACCGCGAAGATCGAAGAAGTCACGGTCAAGAAGAACTACTGGCCGGCGTGACGCCGCCCCTGCTGTTACGGTCCCGCTTCCAGACGCGATGACCGTCAGATCGTCCGGCCCGCCTTCGGGGGCCGGACGATCTGCATGTACTGTTCAGCGGTCTACCTCGCCCGAGCGTCTATCGGACCACGGCACGTTGATCTGGGGACAGCCCGCTACTGTCATTGACATGCACCCCAACGAACCGAAACCCCCATCAGTGCTGCCCGGAGTAGGTCGCAGAACGTTCATGACGGCCGCTGCGATCACGGCGGCGGTCACTGCTGCCGGCGTGGGCGCGGTCGGTCGCCCGCAATCAGCGGCCGCGGCCGTGACCTGGGGTTACCCGTTCACGTTCCGTTCCGGGCGCTCGCGCGGCTTCGTCGGACAGTACCCGGCGCACGCCGGAATCGACTACACCCCGGGTTTGGGGACGCCGATCCACGCAGTCGCCGATGGGACGATCGTCATCAGCAGTATCACCGGGAACAAGGGCGCCTACGGCGAGAGCATTCACATTCAGCACGCCGACGGCTATCGCACCGTCTATGCGCACATGCTCGAGGGCACGCGCATCGGCACAGGGCCGGTTTCACGCGGGCAGTTCATCGGCAGAGTCGGCAACACCGGCCAGTCCACCGGTCCGCACCTGCACATCGAAGTCCAGCGCAACGGCGTGGCACTCAACCCCGATCCCTACATCGACGACGCGCCGCTCGCAGGGAGCGGACCGACGACACCTCAACAGGAGACAGCAATGGAAGCAATCGTGAAGGTCCCGACCGGAGCCGTGGTTCACCTCAGGTACGGCGGGAAGACCGACTTCGCCAGCCAGCAGCAGTACAACGACTTCCGCATGCAGGTCGACACCCTGCGCAGCCTCGGAGCAACCGATCTCATGCCTCTGCCCGAGCTCTCGAAGGTGCCCGGAGTTTCCTGGGACACCTTCACCTTCCTCGCCGGCTATATCGGGGCGCCGACGGCGTAGTCGCGAGCGCGTGACGGAAGGCTCCCACCATGCCGAGTGCTCGGTGGGAGCCCTCCGCACGGCGCCGGAGACGGAAAAAGCCCCGGAGTTCCGCGTTTTTCAGCGGTTCTCCGGGGCTTTTATGGTCGGGCTGACAGGATTTGAACCTGCGACCCCTTGACCCCCAGTCAAGTGCGCTACCAAGCTGCGCCACAGCCCGTTGTTCTGCACTCTCGCGCAGGCAACTCCCCTATCTTAGCCGTATCCGCACCCCCTCCGCGAACCGAGGCGTTGCGAGTGTCGGATGCCCCGCGTAGCGTCGCGTCATGGCGACGATCACGACCGAGCTGGCGACGATGGCGCGCTGGGACGATGTCCAGCACGCGCTCACGGGTGGCGGAGACGGCGCCAGTTGCCAGTGCATCTGGCCCGTGCTGAGCAACAAAGACTGGAACACGACCACGACGCCGCAGCGCACGGAGATGTTCCGCGCCGAGATCGATGAGGGACCGCCTCCGGGAATCGTCGCCTCCGTCGACGGCGAGGCTGCCGGTTGGATCCGCATCGGCCCTCGCACGCGCCAAGCGCGGGTCGCTCGCACACGCATCATCGCGGCGGCGAGCACCGAGCCGTTCGATGACGAGTCGGTCTGGGCGGTGACGTGCTTCGTGGTGCGCCGAGAGCACCGTGGCAGCGGACTCAACCTCGAGCTCCTGCGCGCGGCGGTGGAGTACGCCCGAGAATCCGGGGCACGCCTCATCGAGGGGTATCCGGTCGACACCCGCGGCGAGAAGCAGCGCTCCAACGGCCTCTTCCACGGCACGCTCGGAACGTTCCTCGCGGCCGGCTTCATGGAACAGGCCGAGCTCAAGCCGGGTCGCACGCTCGTGGCGCTCTCCTTCGATCACGTCGGATGATCGCCACCGACGAGAAGCCGCTAGCGTGAAGTCATGAGCAACGAGACTCCGACCATCGACGATCCTGAGCTCGGCACGTTCACGCGCGCACGCTCGGAACTCACGGATGGAACGGTGCTGACACACGATTGGTTCGTCGGCACGGTCTCGGTCCACGGCACCGAGCTCGAACTGATGCTGGAAGGCACGGCCCCCGACGAGGTCGAGCCTCTGCTCCCCCGACTGCGCGACACGGTGAAGCGACTCGAAATCGTGCGACGCATCGCCACGGATGCCGTCGTCACGAAGTTCAGCGCGGGCGAACCGGGAAGTCTCGAGCTCGACGAGGCCAGCACAGACCTCGCCGTCGAGGCCATCGAAGCGGCCGCCGACGGCACGGTCGTTCTCCATCTGACCGACGGCTGCGGCGAGCACTTCCCCGAGGGATACTGGCCGGCTGTGCATCTCGGTGTCGACGACAGCGTCGTCGAGGTCACCGTCGAATCGTGAACAGCAGCGCCATGAGGGACGGGTCGCAGGCCCCGTCGGTGCCGCGACACGACGACGAGCTCCAGCGGCGCCGCGTGCTCTTCGCCTCCACGTTCCTCCCCTACACCGTCGTGTCTCTCCTCCACGTCGTCCTGTTGGCGGTCGACAGCCCGCTCGCCGCGCCCACCAAACTGCTCCTGATGCCGCTGCTGGCTGTTCCGGTCGTGGTCTCTGCGCGACGCCTCGTTCCGCGCTCCGCGCTGATCCTGCTGCTCGCTGCCGTGTTCTTCTCCTGGCTCGGCGACGGAGCCGGGACATTCTTCCCCGGCGGCCCCGAACTGCCCCTGATGCTGCTGTTCTTCGGCATCGCCCACGTGGCCTACATCCTGCTCTTCGCACGTCACCTGTCGACCCGGCGCATGCCCTGGTGGGCTCTCGTGTACGCCGGCTGGTGGGTCGCCATGATCGCCGTGCTCGGTCCGCACACCGGTGGCCTTCTCGTCGCCGTCGCTCTCTACGGACTGGTGCTCGCGGGGACCGCCGCCTTCTCCGCGCGCTGCCATCCCGTCATCGCCGTCGGAGGGTCGTTCTTCCTCGCGAGCGACACGATCCTCGCTTTCCGACTCTTCCTCCCCGATTCCCTGCCGCCCTGGAGCAGCCCCGCCGTGATGCTCACCTACACGATCGGGCAGGGACTGATCGTCGCCGGCGCTCTCGTGGCACTGAGGAAGAGCAGTTCCTGATGGATGCCGCACGCATCGACAGCTGGCTCTGGGCTATCCGTGTCTACAAGACGCGCTCGGCGGCGACGACGGCATGCCGCGCGGGGCATGTGCGCGTGAACGGAGACAGGGTGAAGGCCGCGCAGCAGATCCGGGTGGGCGACGAGGTCCGCATCAGGATCGCCGGGTTCGATCGAATCCTCTTCGTCCGCCAGCTGCTCGTCAAGCGTGTCGGCGCTCCCGTCGCCGCTCTCGCCTACGACGACCGGACGCCCGAACGAGAGCCTCAGGCAGCACTGGGCGTGCGCGACCGCGGAGCGGGGCGACCGACCAAACGCGAACGACGCGACATCGATCGGTTGCGCGGCCGCAACGACGATCTCCCGAGCTGATATCTCGGCATGCATCGTGGCCGCACCTTCTCGCTTTCGAAGCTTTGTTCTAAACTGAGTTCATGGCGAACGATAAGAAACCCGACCTCTACCTCGATCTCGATCTCGAGGAACGTCGTCGAGTTCTCGACGCCTGGGTCGCGACCCGTCGCCGCATCGCCGCACTCGAGGCCGAGGCAGCCGAGTTGCTCACGGAGCAGATCGCCATCCACGATGCCGATGTCGCCTCAAGCCCGTTCCACCGCGATGCGATCTACCGGTCGATGGTCGCGGAGTTCTCGGCTGCCGGCCGCCTGCCGAAGGGGTCCATGGAGTTCGCCTTCGCAGACGCCCAGGCCCTGGTCGGTCATCTCCCCGCGACCCGCGCTTCGTTCTCGCGCGGCACTGTCAGCGCTGGACACGTTCGCGAGATCGCCAGGGCCAGCGCCAGCGTGGCCGAGGCCATCCGCAACCGCAAGATCGATCCGGCAGTCATGGAGCTGTTCGAGACGGCGGTGCTGGTGGTCGCCGAGCAGGACACCGCAGCGCGCACCAAGGCGCACGCTCGACAGGTCGTCGCCGCCCTCGTCGGCGAGACGCTCGTCGACAGACACCGACGTGCGGCCGAGGAACGGTGCGTGACGGTGAAGTCGCTCGACGACGGGCTCGCGCTGCTCACCGCCGTGCTGCCCGAGTGGATCGCCACCGCCATCGCCGACCGACTGAATCAGATGACACGAGCGGTCGTACGCGCCCGGGATGACAGCGATGTCGTTCCTCCGCCCTGGTGGTTCGACGACGGGCGTGAGGGCATCAGCCCCGAGGACATCTCCCTCGACGATCCGGTGTTCGACCTCCTCGATGACCGTGTGATCCGTGGCATCGACGAGAGCACGTTCACGACCGACCCCGACGTCGTGCGCTTCCCGGCGGACACCCGTACGTGGGCACAGACCCAGGCCGACCTCTTCGCTGATCTGCTCCTCACGGCAGACCCGAGCGCCGCACACGGGGACGGCCTCGACGGCATCCAGGCCCGCGTGCAGGTGACGATCGCGGCCAGCACCCTCACCGGCGCTGACGACGACCCGGCGGAGCTCGACGGGCACGGAGCGCTGCACCCCGACGTCGCGCGCGAGCTCGCAGCGCGCAACACGGGCTGGAGCCGCCGGTGCACCGCTGCGAGATCGACCACAACCACGATCATGCGAAGGGCGGCACGACCGCGCTCGACAATCTCGCGCACTTCTGCCGGAATCACCACACGCTCAAGCACCCCGACATTCCGGAGGCGCATCGGTGGACCGCTCAGCAGGAGAGAGACGGCAGCGTCACCTGGCACAGCCCACTGGGCCGGGACTACGCCGACTCGCCTCCTCGAAGGGTGATGTTCGTCTGACTCCGGGCTTCCGGGGGCGACGGCGACCGGACCGCGACGCAGGGATTCGACGTCAGCCCTGCGCGTCGAGCAACTCGAGCAGCCATCCCGCCGACCTGATGTGCGCGGCGCCCGCGTGATCGGCCCGTTCCCGAAGGCCGCGGTCGCTGGTGACGGCGACGACGGATTCCTCGCCCGCGACCCGACGCTCGATCTCAGCGACGATCGCGTCGTCGCCCTCAGCCTCGGCACGTACCAGGCGGACGGGTCCCGGTTCGTCGGGGATGCCTCGCGCCTGTCCCTCGACCACCAGCGAGACCTCGGGGAACCACACATCTCCCCCGAGCTCCAGCTCCTCGGCGGGAACAGCCAAGCGTTCGAGACGGCTGCGAAGTCGAGCCGCCGCTCCGGCACGGTCCTTCCACCAGCCGTCCGGGACCGAACCGACGACGTTCGCCGCATCCACCACGATCGCAGGACGCGTCCCGAGCAGCGCCCGCAGCGCAGGCCACGACGCCCCGAACCCCGGGTGCAAAGGGCGGGCGTCGACCTCATCCACCGGCACCCATTCCAGGGCGACGCTCTCGGGGTCGCTGATCACCGGCTCGAACGGCACCTGCACGTCGGCGATGACGGTCGTGTACGACCAGATCCCGAGGTCGAGCACGCTCGTGAACCGGGCGCGCACAGCACCGTCGGGCACGCCGGCCTCTTCCTGGGCTTCGCGGACGGCTCCGTCGATCGCGCTCTCCCCCTCGTGCAGCGCCCCGCCGGGAAGCCCCCACGTCCCCCCGAAGTGGCTCCAGGAGACGCGGTGCTGCAGCAGGATCCCGCGCGCGGGATCGTAGGCGAGAAGACCGGCGGCGCCGAAGCGCCCCCAGTACTTTCCCCCCGACTCCGAGATCACCCAGGCATCGCCGGGATTCCGCGGCCCCTCGGGGCGACGCGGCTCACCGGAAGCAGGAGGTACGACAGTCACACACTCAGCCTTTCACAGCATCGGGGCGACGGCACCACGGCGCGACATGCGCCGGAACAGATCAGCGCTGACGCTTCTCGCGCACGCGCATGTTGATCACGATCGGCGTGCCCTCGAACGAGTAGAGCTCGCGCAGACGCCGCTGGATGAACCGGCGGTACCCGGGGTCGAGGAAACCGGTCGTGAACAGCACGAACGTCGGCGGGCGCGTCGATGCCTGCGTACCGAACAGGATGCGCGGCTGCTTGCCTCCACGCAGCGGGTGCGGGTGCTCCGCCACGAGTTCCGCGAGGAACGCGTTGAACTTGCCCGTCGGAATACGACGGTCCCAGTTCTCCAGCGCGGTCTCCAAGGCGGGAACGAGCTTGTCGAGGTGACGCCCGGTCTTCGCGGAGATGTTCACGCGCGGGGCCCAGGCGACGTGTGCGAGGTCCTGCTCGATCTCCCGCTCGAGGTAGCGACGGCGATCGGCGTTCTCGAGGTCGTCGTCGTTGAGGCGGTCCCACTTGTTGAACGCGAGGACCAGTGCACGACCCGACTCCAGCACCAGGTCGATGATGCGCACGTCCTGCTCACTGATCGACTCGGAGACGTCGAGCACGACGACAGCGACCTCCGCCTTCTCCAGCGCAGCGGAGGTGCGCAGCGACGCGTAGAAGTCCGCGCCCTGCGCCATGTGCACGCGACGACGGATGCCGGCGGTGTCGACCAGACGCCACATCTTGCCACCCAGCTCCACGACCTCGTCGACCGGATCGCGCGTGGTGCCGGCGAGATCGTTGACGACCACGCGCTCCTCGCCGGCCGCCTTGTTCAGCAGCGACGACTTGCCGACATTCGGGCGACCGAGGATGGCGACCCGGCGGGGTCCGCCGATCTCCTGCTTGGCGACCGCCGAGACCTCGGGAAGCTTCTTCATCACGGCGTCGAGCAGATCGGCGACACCGCGTCCGTGGATGGCGGACACCGGGTGCGGTTCGCCGAGACCGAGGCTCCACAGAGCTGCGGTCTCCGGCTCCTGCCGGGCGTCATCGATCTTGTTGGCGACCAGGAACACAGGCTTGCCGCTCTTGCGCAGCAGCTTCACCACGTGCTCATCGGTGGAGGTCGCACCCACCATGGCGTCGACGACGAACAGCACCAGGTCGGCGAGGTCGATCGCCACCTCCGCCTGCATCGCGACAGAGCGGTCGATGCCGCGGGCGTCCGGCTCCCACCCGCCTGTGTCGACGAGCGAGAAGCGACGGTCTCCCCACTCCGCCTTGTACGTCACGCGGTCGCGGGTCACACCGGGGGTGTCCTCCACGACGGCCTCACGGCGACCGAGGATGCGGTTCACGAGCGCGGACTTGCCCACGTTCGGCCGTCCGACGATCGCCACCACGGGAAGTGCGGGACTGTAGTGGATGCCGTCCTCGCCGAGCGTGATGCCCGCGAGGAGCTCCGCGTCCTCGTCGTCGAGCTCGTAGTCGGAGAGGCCGGCGCGGAGGGTCTCCGCACGCTGCTCGGCGAGATGCTCGTCGAGCTGGTCCATCTTCTCGGCGAGCTGGTCGGGGCCGCCTTCGTATTCGTCGTCAGCCACGGGGTGCTCCTTGGATTCGTTCGATCACCGTGAGGACGGCGTCGATGGTCTGGGGGAAATCGAGCTCCGTCGAATCGACGACCTCGACGCCTTCTGCAGCGTTCAGGAAGTCGACGACGGCACTGTCTGAGGCATCGCGCTTGTGCAATGCCGCGGCGACAGCAGCCGCATTCTCGCCGGCGAGTTCACCGGCACGTCGCGCAGCCCGCACTTCGGGGGCTGCGGTGAGAAGGATCCGTACAGGGGCGTCCGGTGCCACCACGGTCGTGATGTCACGTCCCTCCACCACGACGGCGGGATACGACGACTCGGCTACCAGCCGGCGGAAGAGCTCGTTGACCTGTGCTCGCACCTCGGGCACGCGCGCCACGCCGCTCACCGCTCCGGAGACTCGCGGGTCGCGGATGGCCTCGGTGACCTCCACGTCTCCGACGAGCACCGTGCGGTCGTCGGGGTCGAGGCCCAGTCGCACGGGGAAGTCGGTCGCCGCAGCGAGGACGGCCTCGGAGTCGTCCGTGTCGGCCCCGCGGTCGAGCACATGCCAAGCGAGCGCACGGTAGGCGGACCCGGTGTCGAGGTACCCGAAGCCGAGCTTGCGCGCCACAGCCTTGGAAACGCTGGACTTGCCGGAGCCGGCGGGGCCGTCGATCGCGATGAACTTTTGTGCGTCGGTCACGTGCGCCTCCGCGGCGGAGAATGAGATGTCAGTCATTGGTGCTCCCCGCGATACGCCAGCCGCGTTCCTGGAGCCCGGTGATCGCGCCGTGCAGAGCCGCCGGGTCGACGCTGATCTCGGCGAGGCCGAACTGCGCTCCCGGCGAATGCTCGAGGCGCAGGTCCTCGACGTTGACTCCGAGTTCACCCAGCTCGCCGAAGAGCCGCCCGAGTTGCCCGGCGGTGTCGTCGATCATGACGACGAGGGTGTCGAAGCGCTGGTTCTGTCCATGCTTGCCGGGAAGACGCTCGACCCCGTCGTTGCCCTGGCGGATGGTCTCGGCTACCGTGCGGCGGGCGCCGGGGGCGGCCGGATCGCGCAGGGCGTCGGAGATCTCACCGAGGTCGGAAGCGAGGGC
>NZ_QOAY01000159.1:17020-17572 GCF_003314775.1 Microbacterium sp. H6
GAGGATCTCGACCACCGGTTCGGCGTTCGCCCCGAGGATCTGCACCCAGAGTTCCGGTGCCGACGCAGCGATGCGCGTCGTGTCGCGGACGCCCTGGCCCGCGAGACGGAGCGCCCCTTCCTCGGCCTCTGCGAGGCGACCGGCGAGCAGACTCGCCACCACCTGCGGCACATGCGAGATCAGCGCGACAGAACGGTCGTGCTCCTCCGGGGTCATCTCGAGCGGCGTCGCTCCCACATCGAGGGCGAGGGCCTCGACGAGCGCGAGATCGGAAGCTTTCGTCTCCGCGTCTCGGCACACGACCCAGGGGCGTCCGATGAAGAGGTCAGCGCGAGCAGAGATCGCCCCACCGCGCTCACGGCCGGCGAGGGGATGCGAGCCGATGTAGCGGGCGAGGTCCACGCCGCGCGTCTGAAGAGTGCGGAACGGCTCGAGCTTCACACTGGCGACATCGGTGACCACCGCCTGCGGGAACCGCTCGAGCTCGGCCTGGATCACGTCTGCCGTGACATCGGGCGGAACGGCGACCACCACGAGAGAGGGGGCGTCGTC
>NZ_QOAY01000159.1:17597-19201 GCF_003314775.1 Microbacterium sp. H6
CGCCGCGATCCGGCCGGCGCCGTAGTCGACCGCGAGGCGCAGTTGGGCCGGCGAGGCGTCGGACAGCACCACGTCGACGCCCTTCGCACGGAGGGCATGACCGATGCTCGCGCCGAGGAGGCCCGCGCCGACGATGCGGACGGTCCCGGAGAGACGCGGCGCGACGAAGCCCGCTCTCCGCCCCGCGGGCGCACTCGTCGTATCGGTCATTCGCTCTCCTGCTCGCCTGGCGCCTCGGCGACACCGGAATCACGGCGCGACAGGGTCAAAAGCGCGCCGAGTTCGATTTTACTCAGTTCCCGCGTCTTTCCGGCCGGGAGGGTTCCCAGGTGGAGCGGACCGAACTGTCGACGGACCAGTTCCGTGACCGGGTGGCCGACGGCCGCGAGCATCCGACGGACGATGCGGTTGCGACCGGAGTGCAGTGTCAACTCCACCAGGCTCGACCCTCGTGAGGTGTCCAGGAGCCGCGCCTTGTCGGCGGCGATCGGTCCGTCCTCCAGCTCGATGCCCTTGGTGAGCTTCGAGATCGTCTGTGGCAGCACCGTTCCCTCGACCTTCGCGATGTACACCTTGGTCACGCCGAACGACGGGTGCGCCAGCACATGAGCGAGCGCGCCGTCGTTGGTCAGGATGAGCAGACCGCTCGTCTCGGCATCCAGCCGTCCGACGTTGTACAGCCGCTCCTCGTAGTCGGCGGTGAACCGGCGCAGATCGGGGCGGCCATTCTCGTCCTTCATGCTGCTCACGACACCGGTGGGCTTGTTGAGCATGACGTAGCGCTTCGAGACGTCGAGCTGCACGGCGGTGCCGTCAACGTCGACGAGGTCGTTCTCCGGGTCGATCCGTCTCCCGAGTTCGGAGACCACGATGCCGTTGACGCGGATGCGGCCTTCGGTGATGTACTGCTCGACCACGCGGCGTGAAGCGACTCCTGCAGCGGCGAGAACCTTCTGCAGGCGCACGCCTTCGGGTGCAGCCCCGGAATCGTTCGAGGCGGTGTTCGAGGCTGCGTTCGAGGCGTCGTTCATGGCGTCGTGGCCGGTCATCGGATGGTCCCTTCGTCGAATCCGTCTGCGCCATCGTCGAGCAGCGGGGAGATCGGGGGCAGCTCGTCGAGGGAGTTGATGCCCAGATGCTGGAGGAGCGCGTCGGTGGTGCCGTAGTTGATCGCACCGGTCTCGGAGTCTGCGAACAATTCGGTGATCAGTCCACGAGCGACGAGCGTACGGACGACGGAGTCTACGTTCACCGCGCGGATGGAGGCGACCTGGCTGCGCGTGACCGGCTGCTTGTAGGCGATGACGGCAAGGGTCTCCAGGGCGGCCTGCGAGAGACGTGCGGGAGCCTGACCGCCGATGAATGCCGCCACCACGTCGTCGAGCTCTTCCCTGACGTAGAGACGCCACCCGCCGCCGACCTCCCGAAGCTCGAAACCGCGTCGCGGTCCCTTCCCGCGCCCGTCGTAGTCCTCGACCAGCATCTCCAGGGTCTGGCGCACGGCAGGAACCGGCGAGCCGACCGCGGCGGCCAGGGCGACGAGACCGATCGGCTCATCCACGATGAAGAGGATCGCCTCGATCCGCTCGGTCAGAGGAATCTCC
>NZ_QOAY01000159.1:19257-21808 GCF_003314775.1 Microbacterium sp. H6
GGCACCGGCCAGGTCGGCGTTCGTCTCGTCCGTCACATCATCGGTCATAGTCGGCTCCCAGGGTCGCCAGCGTCTCATCCGACCAGGAGTCGGCTGCCCAGCGCAGCGTCAGCTCGCCGAGCGGTTCCAGTTGTTCGAACGACAGCGCCGCGTGCCGGTAGAGCTCCAGCACCGAGATGAACCGTGCCACGACGATGCCCGGCTCGGTCACGCCGGCCACGAGTTCACGGAAACTCACCGACTCGGTGCCGCGCAGCAGCGTCACCACGATCGCCGCCTGCTCGCGGATGCTGACCAGGGGCGCGTGCAGGTGATCGAGCCCGACGTGCGGGATCTCCTTCGGGGCGAAGGCCAGGAGGGCGAGAGCGGCGAAGTCGTCGACACTCAAGGACCACACGAGCTCCGGCGTCTGACGTCGGTGCTTCTCCTCCAGACGGACAGCGCGCACGTGACGACGGTCTTCGCGCTGCAGACAGCGGGCGAACCAGGTCGAGACCTCCTTGAAGGCCCGATACTGCAGCAGGCGTGCGAACAACAGGTCGCGCGCCTCGAGCAGAGCCACCGCCTCGGCATCGACCAGCTCGCCCTGAGGGAGAAGACCGGCGACCTTCATGTCGAGCAGGGTCGCGGCCACGACCAGGAACTCGGACGCCTGATCGAGGTCCTCGTCGTCGTCAAGTTGGCCGAGGTACGCGATGAACTCGTTGGTGACCGCGCTCAGCGATACCTCGGTGATGTCCATCTCGTGCTTCGAGATGAGGTTCAGCAACAGGTCGAAGGGGCCGTCGAAGTTCGACAGCGAGACCGTGAAGCCGCTGGCTTCGGCGGACGCTCCTTCGTCTGCGCTCTCCTGGAGCGACGGGTCGACGGGTGCTTCGTCAGGCGACGGCGCCACGGGCGACCAGCTCCCGCGCCAGCCGCAGATACGCCTGAGCGGCGGCATGCTCGGGGGCGAACTCGGTGATCGGCACGCCCGACACGGAGGCGTCAGGGAACTTCACGGTGCGGCCGATCACGGTTTCCAGCACATCGTCGCCGAATGCCTCGACCACACGCTCGAGCACCTCACGGGAGTGCAGCGTGCGCGGGTCGTACATCGTCGCCAGCAGGCCGTCCATCGTGATCGAAGGGTTGAGCCGGTCGCGGACCTTGTCGATCGTCTCGATCAGCAGCGCGACCCCGCGCAAGGCGAAGAACTCGCACTCGAGCGGGATGATCACGCCGTGGGCCGCCGTCAGCGCGTTCACGGTGAGGATGCCGAGCGAAGGCTGGCAGTCGATCAGGATGACGTCGTACTCCCCCGCCACCTGGCGCAGGACGCGGGCGAGGATCGTCTCTCGCGCGACCTCGTTGACGAGGTGCACCTCGGCAGCGGAGAGATCGATGTTCGCCGGCATGACATCGAGGCCCTCGACACTCGAGTGCACGATCGCATCGTGGGCGTCGCGCTTGGTGTCCAACAGCAGGTCGTAGATCGTCGGCACGTCGTGGGTGGGGATACCGAGGCCCGCAGAGAGCGCACCCTGGGGATCGAAGTCGACCGCCAGCACCTTCCGGCCGTATTCGGCCAGCGACGCGGCGAGGTTGATCGACGTGGTCGTCTTTCCGACGCCGCCCTTCTGGTTGCACAGCGCGATGATGCGTGCAGGGCCGTGGGACTTCAGCGGCTCGGGGATCGGGAAGCCGTGATACGGACGGCCGGTGGGTCCCATGGGGGTCTCGTCGGCCTTCTGCGCCTTCGCCCTGGACTTCGCCACTTTCTCAGCCACCCGTTCTCCTGCTCCGTCGTGCTTGGTCGATTGTACCGGCCATGCGGTTCTCCGGCCGCCTCGGCACGCGGCAGAGCGATCGGCGCGCGGCAGCGCCACCGACACGCGGCAGGCGACCCGAGCGGGCGCGGCAACTCTTATCGGGCGCGCGGGTGCGACGTCGCGTAGATGTCGCGGAGCGCGTCGACGGAGACGTGGGTGTAGATCTGCGTCGTCGCGACCGACGAATGCCCGAGGAGCTCCTGGACCACGCGCACATCCGCCCCGCCCTGCAGGAGGTGCGTCGCGAACGAGTGCCGCAGGGTGTGCGGGGAGACGTCGACCGTGATCTCCGCTCTCTCGGCGGCAGCGCGGATGACGAGCCAGGCGCTCTGGCGTGAGAGCGGGGCGCCCCGAGCGCCGAGGAACAGTCGGGCAGAGGCACGTCCCTTGGCCGCCAGTCCCGGACGCACGCGCGTCAGGTACGCGTCCACGGCGGCGCGCGCGTAGGAGCCCACCGGCACGATGCGCTCCTTGGCCCCCTTCCCCCGCAGTCGCAGCACGTCGCCGTGCGCCAGGTCGTCCACGTCGAGGTCGATGGCCTCCGACACCCGGGCTCCGGTCGCATACAGGAGTTCGAGCAGCGCGCGATCGCGGATGCCGAGCGGGTCCTCGGGCGATGGCGCGGCGAGAAGGCGCTCGACCTGCTCGATGGTCAGGGCCTTGGGGAGCCGTCGCGGCGCCTTGGGCGGGCGGAGCCGGCCGCTGGGGTCGTCAGCCTCGATGCCCTCGCGTGCCAGGAA
>NZ_QOAY01000159.1:21991-24735 GCF_003314775.1 Microbacterium sp. H6
CCGGCGATCCCTTCTGCGACCAACCACTCCTGATAGACGCCGAGGTCACGCCGGTACGCCGCGACCGTGTGGGCACTCAGGCCCCGCTCGACCGTGACATGACGCAGGTAGGCGTCCAGGGCGCGCTCGAGCTGCATCGTCAGTCCCGGTCGCGCAGCCTCTGCGATGCCGCGAGCACCCCGATGGCGAGGATGCCGTTGCGCATCCGCCCCTCGAGCACCGCCGAGACGGCGTCCGAAAGCGGCACCCACGCCACCCGGATGTCCGCCTCCTCGTCCTCCCGGTCGTGTGCCGCGTCAGCCGAGGAGACCCCGGTCGCGAGGAACACGTGGATGATCTCGTCGTTCCCGCCCGGAGTCGTCCAGGAGGAGACCAGGGGTTCCCAGCGCTCGGCGACGAGGTCGGCCTCTTCGGCGAGCTCCCGCCGGGCTGCGGCAAGAGGCTCCTCCCCCTCCACATCCAGCAGTCCTGCAGGGAGCTCCCAATCCCGATGCCGAATCGGGTGACGGTACTGCTGGATCAGCAGGACGCGCCCCTCATCGTCCAGGGCGACGATCGCCACCGCGCCGGTGTGATCGACGTACTGTCGGACGATCTCACCGTCTCCGTAGCGCACACGGTCGGAGCGGACGTCCCAGACCCTGCCGCGGTATACGAGGTCGCTGTGAAGGACCTCCGGTTCGAACGGCTCGTCGCGGAGGTCCTGCGGCGACTCAGTCATCCGCACTGACGTCGAACAGCTCGCTCGCGCGGTTCCGCTCGATCGCTGCGCCGACCAGTCCGCGGAACAGCGGGTGCGGAGCGGTCGGACGCGAGCGCAGCTCGGGGTGCGCCTGAGTGGCGATGTAGTACGGGTGCACGTCGCGGGGAAGCTCGACGTACTCGACGAGGTCGAGCTCCGGGTTGAGACCGGAGAACACCAGTCCGGCCTCCGAGAGACGGTCACGGTAGGCGTTGTTCACCTCGTAGCGGTGACGGTGGCGCTCGGAGGCTTCGGGCGCACCGTACAGTTCACGGGCGAGCGATCCTTCGGCGAGGGCGGCCTGGTACAGACCGAGGCGCATGGTGCCCCCGAGGTCGCCTCCGTCGAGGATGTCGACCTGCTCGGCCATCGTGGCGATGACGGGCTCCGCCGTCTCCGGGTCGAACTCGCTCGAGGACGCGCCTTCGATGCCGGCGACGTCGCGTGCGTACTCGATGACCATGCACTGCAGGCCGAGGCACAGGCCGAGCGTCGGGATGCCCTGCTCACGCGCGAACTTCAGCGCGCCGAGCTTGCCTTCGATGCCGCGGATGCCGAAGCCTCCCGGCACGCAGATGCCGTCGAGCTGGGCCAGCTGCTCCCTGGCGCCCTCCGGGGTCTCGCAGAGGTCGGAGGGGATCCAGCGGATGTTGACCTTGGTCTCCTGTGCGAAGCCTCCGGCCTTGAGAGCCTCGGTCACCGAGAGATAGGCATCGGGGAGGTCGATGTACTTGCCCACCAGGCCGATCGTCACCTCGTGCTTGGGGTTGTGCACCGCGTGCAGCACCTTGTTCCAGCGTGTCCAGTCGACGTCGGCCGCCTTCTGGTCGAGGCCGAGGCGGCGCACGATGTACGAGTCGAGACCCTGCTCGTTCAGCGTCGAGGGGATGTCGTAGATGCTCGGCAGGTCGACGGTGTTGATGACGCCCTCGACATCGACGTCGCACATCAGCGCGATCTTGTTGCGGTTGCTCGCGCTGACCGGGCGGTCGCTGCGGAGCACCAGGGCGTCCGGCTGGATGCCGACCTGGCGCAGGGCCGCCACGGAATGCTGCGTCGGCTTGGTCTTCTGCTCCCCCGAGGCGCCCATGAAGGGCACGAGCGACACGTGCACGAAG
The DNA here is from genome assembly GCF_003314775.1 of Microbacterium sp. H6. Taxonomy (NCBI): domain Bacteria; kingdom Bacillati; phylum Actinomycetota; class Actinomycetes; order Micrococcales; family Microbacteriaceae; genus Microbacterium; species Microbacterium sp. H6. The sequence continues at coordinate 23,852 of NZ_QOAY01000159.1, forward strand.
AACACGCTGTCGCGGCCGAGCTCGTGACGCAGCTGGCGCGCGGACTCGAGGAACGGCTGCGACTCGATGTCGCCGACGGTGCCGCCGACCTCGGTGATGATCACGTCGGGACGCGGGTCTTCCGACGCCTGCAGGCGCATCCGGCGCTTGATCTCGTCCGTGATGTGCGGAATGACCTGCACCGTGTCGCCGAGGTACTCGCCGCGACGCTCGCGGGCGATCACCTGCGAGTAGATCTGGCCAGTGGTGACGTTGGCCGCCTCCGACAGGTTGATGTCGAGGAAGCGCTCGTAGTGGCCGATGTCGAGATCGGTCTCGGCGCCGTCGTCCGTCACGAACACCTCGCCGTGCTGGAACGGGTTCATCGTGCCCGGATCGACGTTCAGGTACGGGTCGAGCTTCTGCATCACGACGCGCAGGCCGCGGGCCGTGAGGAGGTTTCCGAGGCTGGCCGCCGTCAGTCCCTTGCCCAAAGACGAAACGACACCACCAGTCACGAAGATGTGCTTGGTCGTGTCGTTCTTGGGTCCCGCAGAAGAAGAGTTCATCACGGGCTTCGATCCTATCAGGCGGTGGGCACTCGGAGGCTGAGAAGTTCACGCGCGTGGGTCAGAGCGGCGTCGGAATCGGTGAGCCCCGACAGCAGACGTGCCATCTCGGCTTCGCGCTCCTCCCCCTCCAGACGCCGCACGCTGGAGGCCGTGACCGCGCCGTCATTGGCCTTCACGACCGACAGGTGGTTGTTGGCGAAAGCTGCGACCTGCGCGAGATGTGTGACCGCGATGACCTGCGACTTCTCGGCGAGTCGGGCGAGTCGGCGTCCGACCTCGATGGCCGCAGCGCCGCCGATGCCCGCGTCGACCTCGTCGAACACAAACGTCGGA
>NZ_QOAY01000159.1:24752-25226 GCF_003314775.1 Microbacterium sp. H6
CGGGTCGGTCGCGGCGATCACGACCTCGATGGCCAGCATCACACGGGAGAGCTCGCCGCCAGAGGCTCCCTTCGAGACCGATCGCGGCTCGGCGCCGGGGTGGGGCGCGAGGAGGATCGCGACATCATCTCGGCCGTGGGCGCTCTCGGTGCCCTCGGAGACCGCGACTTCGAGGCGGGCGTCCGGCATGGCGAGAGCGTGGAGCTCCTCCGTCACAGCGGCGCCCAGGCGAGAAGCCGCCTCGGTGCGCACCGCAGTCAGTGCATCGGCGTGCGCGTCGAGCTCGACCCGGGCCGCATCGCGCTCGGCGATCAGCCTTTCGATGCGGTCACCGTCGTCGTCGAGCTCGGCCAGCCGCGCGGATCCGGTCTGCCAGAGAGTCAGAGCCTCATCGAGCGAGCCGTGGGCACGGATCAGGGTCCCGAGAGCCGCACGCCGCTCTTCGACCGCCGCGAGCTCATGCGGACCGGTCTC
>NZ_QOAY01000159.1:25255-27750 GCF_003314775.1 Microbacterium sp. H6
TCGAGGTCGGCGAGATAGGCGGAGAGGAGCCCCGCCGTGTCGGCGATCCGGTAGCCGATGTCGGCGAGGTTCTCCCCGATCTCGGTCAACTTGGCATCAGAGGCTCGTTCGAGCACGCGACGTGCCTCCGCGACGAGCGCCGCGGCATCGGGCTCGCCGTCTTCGCTCGACAGCGCGGCGTGGGCGAGAGATGCTGCGAGACGCAGCTCCTCGGCGTTGGCGAGACGCTCGGAGCGCTCGGTGAGCTCCTGGTCCTCCCCCGGCTCCGGCGCGGTCGCCTCGATCAGTGCGATGGCCTCCCGCAGTCGCGTGGCTTCTTCGGCCCGCCGATCCCGGTTCTCGGTGATCTCCGAGATCTCGGCGTCGAGCGCACGCCAACGAGCGAAAGCGGCCGCATAGGTGTTCACGGCTTCCGCGATCGGAGCACCACCGAAACGATCGAGCGCATCGCGCTGGGCGGTCGCTGATCGCAGCCGCAGCTGCTCGGACTGGCCGTGGACCACGACAAGCTCTTCCGCGAGCGAAGAGAGTACTCCCGCCGGAGCGGCGCGGCCACCCACACTCGCGCGGGAGCGCCCTTCCGCGCTCAGCGTGCGCGACACGTAGAGTTCGGCGCTGCCGCCACCCGCGGGCTCCAGCTCTCCGCCGGCGTCGGCGACGATCTCTGCGACGCTGCCCTCTTCGGGGACGATCCACACGCCGGCGACCGATGCCTGCGACGCACCGGCGCGCACCGCCCCGGAATCGGCGCGCTGGCCGAGGAGCAGCCCGAGTCCGGTGACGACCATGGTCTTGCCCGCACCGGTCTCACCCGTGACCGCGGTGAAGCCGGGGCCCAGCGGCAGAACGGCATCGGCGATGACGCCGAGCCCCTGCATCCGCATCTCCTCGATCATGACGACCTCTCGCTCACGACGTCGCTTCCGTCGCCTGGCCACGCCACCCGGCGACGGGCAGCTGGAACTTGCGCACGAGACGGTCCGTGAAGGCCGTGGGGTGCAGGCGCGCGAGCCGCACGGGACGTGAAGAACGACGCACCACCACACGAGCGCCCGGCGGCAGTTCGTGCGAACGGCGTCCGTCGCACCACAGAATGCCGGAGCCGTCCGTGCGCTCGAGCATCTCGATCGCGACCGACGCGTCCGGGCTGACCACCAACGGCTTGGCGAACAGCGCGTGCGCAGACAGCGGCACCACGGCGATCGCCTCCACACTGGGCCAGATCACGGGGCCTCCCGCCGAGAAGTTGTAGGCGGTCGATCCGGTCGGAGTGGACACGACCATGCCATCGCAGCCGAAGCTCGACAGGGGGCGTCCATCGATCTCCAGCACGATCTCGATCATCCGCTCACGGCTGGCCTTCTCGACCGTCGCCTCGTTGAGCGCCCAGGTCTCGTAGACGACCGTGCCATCGACATCTTTGACCCGCACCGACAGCGCGAGCCGTTCTTCGACCTCGTAGTCGCGATCGATCACACGGCGCACCGCTTTGTCCATGTCATCGCGGTCGATCTCCGCGAGGAAGCCCACATGCCCCATGTTGATGCCGAGCACGGGTGCGCCGCTGTCCCGCACCAGTTCCGCGGCTCGCAGGATCGTCCCGTCCCCGCCCAGCACGATCGCCAGCTCGAGGTCGGCCGGGTCGACGGAACGCCCGAGCACGTCGGTGTCGACGAAGAACGGGTCGACGGCCGCGAGGTCCTCGTGATCGTCGACGGCCAGAACGGGTCGCGCTCCGGCCTCTCGAAGAGCGTCGATCACCCGACGGGCGGCCTCGACGGTGTCGACACGGCCCGCGTGAGCGACGACCAGGATGCAGCGCTCGTTCATCGTCCTCCTGCCAGTCGGTTGATGGTGTCCAGCCATTCTGTCGGATTGCTGCCCCGCCCCGGGGCGAGGTGCACGAGATACTCCGCGTTCCCGTGCGTACCGAGAATCGGGGAGGGAAGGATCCCGAGCATGCCGAGTCCCAGATCCCACGCGCTCCACACCGTTCTGGCGACGGCGTCGGCGCGCGTTGCGGGGTCGGTGACCAGACCGCCGCGGACGGCTGTGCGCCCGACTTCGAACTGGGGTTTCACGAGCAGGAGGATGTCCGACTCCGGCACTGCCACGGCGGCGACGGCCGGAAGCACGAGTTCGAGGGAGATGAACGAGAGGTCGCCGACGATGAGATCGGGTGCCGCCGTCTCGCCGGTCGCCGCGGTGAGGTTCTCGCGTGTCATGTGACGGACGTTGTAGCCCTCGACGGCGATGACGCCGGGGTCGGCGGCGATGGACGGAGCGAGTTGCCCGTGCCCGACGTCGACAGCGAGGACCGTGCGCGCGCCGAGTTCGCGCAGCACCTGCGTGAATCCGCCGGTGGATGCGCCCATGTCGAGCGCGAGACGCCCCTGCACCGGGACGGCGAAGCCGTCGAGAGCCGCGATGAGCTTGTGCGCGGCCCTGCCGACGTAGTGGTCGGCTCCGGCGATCGTGATCTCGGCCCCCTCGCC
>NZ_QOAY01000159.1:27780-30171 GCF_003314775.1 Microbacterium sp. H6
ACGTCGACGCCTTCACGACCGGTCGGCCATCGACACTGACGAGCCCCTCTGAGATGAGGGTCGCCGCGTGGGTGCGCGAACGGGCGAGTCCTCGGGAGGCGAGGGCGGCGTCGAGTCGCGTCATCGGGATCCCGACGTCTCCCGCTGCTCGACCTTCGCACCGGTCTCGAGGCGACGGGAGAGCGCGTCGTGCAGCGCAGAATACGCGTCGGCACGGGCAGGAAGCGGCTGACCCTCGATCAGGCGCAGCCGACTCCACAGACCATCGGTCGGTGCGCTCGTCGTCTCATCGCTCACGGTTCTACTGTACGCGGCCCCTCCGACGCAGGAGGGCGCCACGCGACGGCGTCAGGGGCGGTGGAACGGATCCTCGTAGAGACGCTCGGGAACCCGCAGCACGAACACGGGCGTTCCCGAGGCCCAGATGGCGGCAGCGCCCGCCCGCAGGAGATCGATCTGCTCTGCGGACTCCGCCACGATCTCGACATCGGCACCGGTGACACGCACGGCGGCGCCGTTGACACGGAAGACGCCGTCCTGCTGAGTCACTTCAGGGTACGGAAGATGCAGCTCGCGCAGGTCGCCGAGGATGTACGTAGGACGCGACCCCTCCGGTGCCGCCAGCACATGCTTCGGCCGATCGATGCCCGTGAGCACCAGAGCGGAGTCGATGCCCGCCCGGCTGGCGCCCATGATGTCGGTGTCCAGACGGTCACCGATGAAGAGCGCCTTCGTCGCACCGAAGCGTGCGAGCGCCTCCTGGAAGATCGGCTCCTCCGGCTTCCCCGCGACGGTCGCGAGCCGGCCGATCGCGGTGTGGACAGCGGAGACGAGCGTTCCGTTCCCCGGCGCGACGCCACGCTCCCGAGGAATCGTCCAGTCCGTATTGGTGGCGATCCACGGGATCCCGCCCTCGTCCTCCGGGAGCTTCAATGCGAAGGCCGCCTCAGCGAGATCGGTCCAGGCGACCTCGGGCGCGAAGCCCTGCACCACGGCGCTGGGTGCATCGTCCGCGCTGCGGGTGACCGTGTAACCCGCCTTCTGCACCTCGTCGACGAGCCCGTCACCGCCGATGACCAGGATCGTCGCCGGTGCGGGCACGATCTGGGCCATCAGACGCATCGCGGCCTGCGGGCTGGTGACGACATCCGTCGCCTGGACGTGGAGCCCGAGGCTGCTCAAGTGCTCAGCCACGGACGCGTCGGTCCGCGCAGCGTTGTTGGTGATGTATCCGAGCCGAGCGGACTTCGCCGCCTCGTTGAGACTCTCGACCGCGAACGGCAGTGCCCCGGGACCGGCATAGACCACCCCGTCGAGGTCGGCGAGGACAGTGTCGACACCGTCGAGCGGAGTAGGTGCCGACCGCTTCCGAGAGAACAGCGCCACTACGCCTCCGGCTCCGACTCGTCGGCGTCCTGATCTTCGTCCTGATCCTCGCCGAGCAGCTCGCGCACCTCGTCTTCGACCGAGGGCTCTTCCTCGTCTGATGCGTCGGACTCAGATGAATCGGACTCAGCCGCATCGGACTCAGCTGCTTCAGACTCAGCTGCATCGGCGTCCGCCTGGGACGCCTCGGCCGAGGCGTCGTCCTCGTCGGGGAACTCGCCCTCGATGAGGCTGTCCTCGATGAAGATCTCTTCGTCGCCCGCTTCGTCGATCCCGAGTGCTTCCGCGGCGACCTCGGCACGGTGCGCCCAGAACTCCGCCTCGTCGGTGCGCCCGAGGTCTTCGAGCACGGCGGCACGGGCAGCGAACAGAGCGGGGCTCCATTCGAACGCGCGATCGGGGTCGAGCTCGGGGATCTCCAGCTCACCGAGCGCGAGCTCGAGATCGCCCTGATCCAGCCGGGCTCCCGACATGGCGATGGCGAGTGCGACGCGGACAGGCGTTTCGAGGGCAGAGCGCTCCACTGCACGCCCGGTCTCGAGCGCCCGGTCAGAGCGACCGATACCCCGCTCACTGTCAACCATCAGAGCGATCTGATCGTCCTTACCGGAGATGCGACGGTAGGTGCGCAGTTCGCGCAGCGCGAGAGCGAAGTCCTCCGTGGCGTACGCGGTGATGCCGAGGGTCTCCCGGACGATCGCGATGCGACCGGCGCGTCGGGAGGCGGCCAGTGCGTGCTGGTGGGCGAGCGCAGGATCCTCATCGATGAGCCGTGACGCCATCGCGAGGTGACGGGCGACGTGCTCGGCATTCTCCTTGCTCAGCGTCTTGAGTTCGTTGCGCGCCGCCCCGTTGAGGTCACGCGCGGTGACATCGTCGGGGATGTGGGGCTCATCGAACCGCGGACGCTCGTTGGCGGCCTGCGCCGGCCGCTCCCGACCCGCGCCCCCGCGCTGCGGGAAGGAACGCCCAGCGGAGCGGTCGCCGCCCTCGCGGTTGTAGCCG
>NZ_QOAY01000114.1:0-233 GCF_003314775.1 Microbacterium sp. H6
GGAACGCGTCGCACCGCTGCTCGCCCCGGAGCCCGCAGACCCCGCGGGCCGCCGCCGGGTCGCGGCTCAGAATGACGACGCCGTGAGCGCCGCGCTGGGTATCACCCCGCTGCCGACCGCCACCGAGGACCACATCGTCCCGGTCGACGGGCACCCCGACGTGCGCGTGCGGGTCTACTGGCCCGGTGAGGAGCGTACACCGCCAGGGTCGGGGCTCCCCGTGCTCGTGTACT
>NZ_QOAY01000114.1:330-1399 GCF_003314775.1 Microbacterium sp. H6
GCGCTTCCGGGTCAGAGCACACGACGCCGGCATCGTGATCGTCGCCGCCGATTACGCCCATGCGCCGGAGGAGCGCTTCCCCACGCAGCCGGAGCAGTGCTGGTCGGCGTTCGAATGGACCCACGCGCACGCGGAGGAGCTGGGGGCGTCGCCCGAGAGGATCGCCATCGGCGGAGCATCGTCGGGAGGCGACCTCGCCGCGGCCGTGACGCTCATGAACCGTGATCGCTCCGCGCATCCGATCGCGCTGCAGCTGCTGGAGAATCCCGCCCTCGATCTGACCATGGGACATGCCGACATGAGTGGCATCGATGCCCGCATGCCTGGCGTCATCGTGCGCGCGGTCGGCCGGACGCTCGTGCGTCAGTACGTCGGAGACGATGCCGCGGCGGCACGCCGACCGTACGCCTCCCCGCTGCGGGCCGCCTCTCACGAAGGCCTGCCGCCGGCACTGATCCTCACCTCGGAGCTCGACCCCCTGCGTGGTGACGGGGAAGCCTATGCGCGCGCACTCTCGGCGGCCGGCGTGCCGGTGACGGCGATGCGCTTCATCGGACAGACCCACGGCTCGCTGGGATCGACCGGGTTCGTGCCCTCCGCAGACGTCGCACACCGTCTCGTCGTCTCCGAGCTGCGCACGCTCCACCCAGGAGCGACCGCATGAGCGCTCCCGAGTACCTCGAGCCGCCGTTGGGTCCCGAGATCCGCGAATGGATCCAGCGCATCGGCGAACTCTCCGCGGCGCTCCCCGACCTCGAGTCTCGCGAGATGGCAGCCCGTCGCCGGGCGCAGCGCGAGTTGAGCGACCGCCTCGCCGTCGAGTTCACCGCTCCCGTTCCCGCCGAGGTGGAGATCGACGATCTCGTGGTGTCGGGCGGAGCGGGACCGCTGCGTGCCCGTCGGTTCCGCCCGACGTCGGCGATCGGGGCGATGCCGACGATGCTGTGGCTGCACGGCGGCGGGTGGACGGGCGGCACGATCGACGAGATCCTCAACGACCGCCTGTGCGCGGATCGCGCGCTGCGGTCAGGAGTGCAGATCGTCGCGCTCGAGTACCGTCTGGCTCCCG
>NZ_QOAY01000114.1:1438-3643 GCF_003314775.1 Microbacterium sp. H6
CCCGTTCCCCGCCCCCGTCGACGACGCCGTGGCCGCTCTCGCCGACCTCCGCGAGCGCGCCGCCGAACTCGACGTCGATGCCGACCGGCTCGGTGTCGGAGGCAACTCCGCGGGGGCGACGATCGCGGCGACCACCGCTCTACGCCTGCGCGACGCCGGAGAGCCGCTGCATCACCAGGCGCTCGAAGTGCTGCCCGCGGCACTGCGGCTGTTCGGCGACTCGATGCACCGCCGCCTTCGGCCCTCCGAGCGCACGGGCATCGAGCACCTCGCCGGGCTGTATCGCGCGGGAGCGCCGCTCGCCGAGGCCTCACCACTGGATGCGCCGGATCACCGCGGACTCGCGCCCGCACTCATCCTCGCCGCCGAGTACGACCCGCTCCGCGACGGTGCCATCGCGTACGCCGACAGCCTGCGTGAAGCAGGCGTCCCCGTCGTGCTGCACATCGGACTCGGGCACGACCACGCGTCTCCCGGGCTCACCGGATGCTGGGAGGGAGCCCGCGAATGGCGCGACGCCTTCGTCGAAGAGCTCGCCGGTGCCTACCGCGCCGACTCCCATCCGATGCCCCGACCGTCGGCCGGAGCCGCGACCACCACCGGCACGCGGCCATGAACAGTTCCCACCCCGACCGAGACCAGGAGACGAAGATGTCCACCCACGCCGTCGATCCCGTTTTCCCCGCAGATCCCGCTCCCCCGCTCACCGCCGACGCGATCCCCGGACAGCGCCAGACGCGCCTGTTCTGGATCACCTTCGTGCTCGCGTGGTTCGGCTCCGGCATCGCCCAGGGCGTCGCCGGTGTCGCGATCCCGCAGCTGCTCAAGGAATGGGACCCCGACCAGGCGACGGGCAACCTCAGCATCATCCTCACCCTCGGCGGCGCCGCCATCCTCATCACGACGCCGATCTTCGGTCGGCTCAGCGACCGCTCGATGTCCCGCCTCGGCATCCGCCGCCCCTGGATCCTCTCCGGCGCGCTGATCGCCCTGATCGGCTACGTGATCCAGGCGACCGCGCCGAACCTCCTCGTGCTCGGCGTCGGCACGATCCTGGTCCTCGTCGGATGGGGCGCCGTGTCGATGACCGTCCACACCCTGTTCGCGGATCAGATCCGCCGCAGCATCCGCGCGATCATGTCCGCCGTCACCGGAGCGGCCACCGCCATCGGCATCCTCGGCGGAGTCTCCCTCGCGGGCATCGTCGCGCCCATGGGCCAGATCGGCATGTTCCTGATCCCCGGCGGCCTCTCCGTGGTCCTCGCGCTCACCCTGTTCTTCACGCTGAAGGACATCCGGCGACTGCTGCCCGCCGAGCCGCTCGACTGGAGCGGGGTGCTCGCCACCTTCTGGTTGAGTCCGCGTCGCTACCCGGACTTCGCGTGGGCGTGGGTGTGCCGCTTCTTCATGACCGCGTCGATCGTCTCGGTCACGAGCTATCTCTACCTCACGATCTCCGGCCGCTTCGGCATCGACGACCCGACCGAGATAGCCGCCCTGCAGACTCAGGCCACAGCGGCCTTCACGCTGATGAACCTGGTCATGGCGTTCGTGTTCGGCGTGATCTCCGATCGCACGGGTCGCCGCAAGCCGAGCGTCATCATCGGCGCCCTCGCGAGCGCCGGAGGGCTCATCCTCGCGATCTCCTTCGGCGACATCGCCTTCTTCCTCGTCGGCATCGCGATCGTCGGGGCGGGGCAGGGCGCCTACATCGCCGCCGATGTCGCGCTGATGACGGAGTGCCTCCCCTCGGTCGAAGACGCAGGCAAGGACCTCGGCATCGTGGCTCTCGCCTACCTGCTGCCGGGCATCCTCGTCCCCGTTTTCGGATTCTTCGCGACCCGCATAGGCTCGCCCACAGGTGAGAACTTCGCGGCCCTCTACATCGGCGCGGTCGTGATGGCCGTGATCGCCGCGTTCGCGGTCACCCGAGTGAAGGGCGTGCGATGACCGATGCTCCCCGCCTGGGCGGCGCCGCGCGGCGCGAGTACCGGCGGCTCGCCCGCGTCGCCGACATGCCGGCGAAGACGCACCAGGACGTCGTCCGGACGACCGGCATCCGGGTGGCGTCGGACGACGGCGCCGCGCTCCTCACCGACCACTGGCACGCGGAAGGATCCGGAGGCGACACGATCCTGATCCGCACGCCGTACGGCCGCGACGGGATCGCCGGCGTCGCGCTCTTCCTGGCCGAGCGAGGGCACC
>NZ_QOAY01000084.1:0-9310 GCF_003314775.1 Microbacterium sp. H6
AGGGCGTCGAACGCATCGCCGCCGCGTCGCTCGAGCAGACCGGTCTCACGGCCTGGACTTTCGGGGAGCTGCCGGAGGTGCTCGACACCCGCGTCGCCGGAGGGGTGGTCCGCGGCTACCCGGCCGTCGTCGATCAGGGCAAGACGGTGTCGGTGCGTGTCGAATCCACCCCCGACGCGGCGGCAGCGGCGACGCGCGACGGCGTGCTGCGGCTCGTGCTGCTGGGCGTCCCCTCTCCGTCCTCGTACGTGCAGGAGCACCTCACGAGCCAGGAGAAGCTGGCGCTCGCAGCCTCGCCGTATCCCTCAGCGGCCGCACTCATCGAAGACTGCCGCGCGGCAGTGGCCAGAAAGGTCATCCAGAGCCTCGTGCCGGAAGGGATCGTGCGCAACGAGGCCGATTTCGACCGGGTGCGGGACGCGGTCTCCGCCGTGCTCGTCGACGAGCTGTTCACCTGCGTGTCGCTGGTCGCACGCATCCTCACCAAGTCCCGGGACGTCGAGCGCGGCATCAAGTCGCAGAACTCGCTCGCCCTGCTCGGACCACTGAACGACATCCGCACCCAGCTGAGCGGCCTGCTGCACCCGGGATTCGTCTCCGCCGCGGGAGCCGAGCGCCTCGCGCACTTCCCCCGCTATCTGGAGGGGATGCTGGACCGCTTGAAGACTCTGGCGAGCGAGCCGGGCAAGGACCGCGCGCGCATGACCGAGTACGAGCGGATGGCGAAGGCGTTCCAAGACGCGGGCGGCACCATCCCCCTCGCCCCCGACGCGACGCCCGCGCTCGTCGAGGTGCGCTGGCTGCTCGAGGAGTATCGCGTGAGTGTGTTCGCACAGCGTCTGGGCACCGCGCAGCCGGTGTCGCCTCAGCGCATCATGAAGGTCCTCTCCGGCCGCTGACCCGAGACCGGGCCCCGCGTACCCCGGGTAGCCTGAACGCATGGCTCGCGCGATCGTCTACACCGAAATCGGCTCCCCCGCTGTCCTCCACCTGATCGAGATCCCGGATCCGGTCGCCGCACGCGGTGAGGTCGTCGTGCGGATCGAGGCGGCGGGAGCGAACCCGATCGACGCCAAGCTGCGGGGCGGCAAGCGCCCGTCCCCGCCGATCACCGAGCCGCGTCCTGTCGGCTTCGACGGCGCCGGCATCGTCGAGGTGCTGGGCGAAGGGGTCGACGATCTCGCCGTCGGCGACCGGGTGGCCATCCGCGACGGGAACGGCACCTACGCCTCGGCGCTCGCGATCGCGACCGAGAAGCTCGCGAAGCTCCCCGACTCGGTCACGACGGCCGAGGGCGCCGGGATCGGCATCCCCGCGGGCACCGCCTACCAGTCGCTGCGGTCGCTGGGAGTGACCGAGGGCGACGTGCTGCTGGTGCACGGCGGTTCCGGATCCGTCGGCCAGGCCGCCGTGCAGTTCGCCGTCGCCTGGGGTGCCACCGTGATCGCCACAGGAAGCCCCGCCCGCCACGACCAGCTGCGCGAGCTCGGGGCGATCCCCGTCGCCTACGGTGATGGTCTGCTCGACCGGGTGCGAGCCGTCGCTCCGTCACCCGTGACCGTGGTGCTCGACTGCGCCGGCACCGATGAGGCGATCGAGGCGTCGCTGGCGCTCGTCGCCGACCGTGAGCGCATCGCGACGATCGTGCGAGGGCCGGATGCGGCATCCTTCGGCATCCGGGCGTTCTCCGGCGGCTCGCCCGTCCCGCTGACCACGCAGGAGCTCGCCTGGCGAGCCGAGGCCCTGCCCGAGACGATCGCCCTCCTCGACGCCGGCGACTTCACGATCGAGCTCGGCCCTCAGCTGCCGCTCGCCGAGGCGGCGCAGGCCCATGAGCTCATGGAATCCGGCGCCGCCTCGGGCAAGATCATCCTGCTCCCGTAGCGCAGAGCGGCTGCTTCTGTAGCCGAGAGCGAGGGTCAGGCGGGAGCGACCGGCCGACCGATCGACAGCATCAGGCGGTTCGCCCAGTTGAAGAACGCCGCGCCGTGGATGACATCAGCGACCTCCAGGTCGTCGAGTCCTGCCGCCCGCAGCCGGGCGATCTCGTGCTCCCCGAATCGGCTCGGAGTGTCGGTGAGCGCGACCGACGCGGCCACGATCGCGTTCCAGCGCTCGCCGAGATCGGCGTCGACCCCCTCGTCCAACAGCAGGTCGACGTCCTCGACCCGCTTGCTGTGGTGCGCGGCGAAGCGGGAATGCACCGAGGCGCAGAACACGCACCCGTTGCGCCGTGATGCTGCGGTCGCCGCCAGCTCGCGGTCGGCGCGCGGCAGACCCTCGGCGACGTTGTAGAAGATGTCCTTGTCGACGAGTGTCCGCGCCTTGAGCACCTCGGGGTCACGGGCCAGCAACCGGAAGTAGTCGTTCTTCGCCCGCGCGGCATCGACGAGTCCGTCGTAGTGCCGTGGCGTCAGCTCCTCCTCCGCGAGGGGCTCGAGATGCGGGACCCAGCCCACCTCTCCGCGGGTGAAGGCGTGCGGGTGCGGGGCGTCGTCGTGCCGGAGCACGGTCTGTGCGGCGGTCATGCGGCCTCCTCCTCGGAGATCTCGGTCTGGGCGGTGAGTCCTGCAGCGGCGAGCGCACGGAGTCCGGTGACGACCCGCTGCTGGAAGGCGAGGAACGACACCAGCTGGGACAGCGTGACGATCCCCTCGGTCGACCACCCGGCATCGAGCAGTCGCCCGAGATCGGCGCCCGACGCTTCACGGGGCCGGAACACGAGCAGGTGCGTGTGCGCGAGGGCTGCGGCGAGGCGCTCGCCGATGACGGCGGTCACGGCACCATCGGGCTCATACCGTTCGCCCTCCGTGTTCTCGGACTGCAGGCCGAGTTCGGTGTAGGCGCCGAACGGACCGCTCGTCGACGCCCCGGCTGCCTCGGCGAGCACTGCTCCCGCCCGCTCCGGATCGGCCTCGCGTGCGCGGGCGGCATAGAACGCCGCTGTCGCATCGTCGACGCCGGCGAGTCCGGTGGCGAAGGCTGCGACGAGCTCGCGCTCCGCCTGCGACACATGCGCGACCGTGACCGGTCGGAAGAGGGCGTCGAAGCTCGCCTGCAGCTGCTCTCTGGTGACCGGACGGCGGCGGCGCAGTTCGTCCAGCTCCGGCGTCACCCCCACGATCCGGTCCACGGTGTCGTCCGTGAGGACGTTGTCGTCGGTCATGCGTTCTCCTTGATCGTCTCGGTGTTTGCTGTCTCCGCGATGGCGTAGCCGAGGGCCGGGGCGACCTCGTCGGCGAACAGTGCGATCGAGCGCAGCACGTGCTCGTGCGGCGCATCGACCGAGTGCACCTGGAAGGCCACCTCTGTCGCGCGGGTGAGGGTGGCGTCGGCGGCGAGCGACTCGGCAACCTGCTCTGGCGTGCCCAGATGCGTGTCGAGCGCGGCTATCAACTCGTCGATGTCGTCACCGGGGATGGTCTGGCCCTGCCGACGGAAGCCCTCCGCCGCCCGACGCAGACCGACCTCGGCGAACCGCAGAGCCTCGGCGCGGTCATCCGCGACGAACACGGTGCGCGAGGCGGTGATCCGCGGAGTCACCCCGACCGGCAGTGCCTCGAGGTACGCGTCGATGATCGGGTCCTGCAGCTCGGACAAGGGGGCGTGCAGGCGGTCGGGCCTGCGCGGCTGAGTGCGGGAGAGCAGGAGCCCGTGCCCGTGGATGCCGGCGCGGTGACCGCCGGGAGCGGAGAAGGTGGCCTGCCACACACGGTCGGCGAGGTCTCCCGCATCCGGGTAGAGCGTGTTGCCCGCGCCGACGTCGCGACCGGCGAGTCCGTCGAGGAGCGTGCGCAGCTTGCGGTCGTAGGTCACCGCCTTGTCTCGCACATCCTCCCCGAACGGCACGAACGACGACGGGGTGCCGCCGCTGCCGAGGCCCAGATCCACTCGCCCCCCGGAGAGCAGATCTGCGACCACGGCATCCTCGGCCACCCGCACCGGGTCCTCCAACGGCAGGGTGATCACGCCGGTCCCCAGTCGGATGTCACTCGTGACGGCGGCCGCGTGCGCGAGGAACACCAGCGGCGACGGCAGACCACCCTCGGCCGCGTGGAAATGATGCTGTGCGACCCAGGCTCTCCTGATCCCGTGGCGCTCCGCCTGCTGGATCTGCGAGGTGGCGAGCGCATACCTCTCGGCAGGAGACGCGTCGTCGAGCAGACGCGTGAAGAACGCGACGGTGGGCCCGGTCGAAGGGGCGGATCCGGTGGTCATACGACGATCTCCGTTCGTCCGGGGACCGCTGCCAGCAACTCCCTGGTGTACTCGTGCTGCGGGTCGCGGAAGAGGTCTTCCGTCTGCCCCTCCTCCACGATCCGGCCGCGGCGCATCACCGAGACCGTGTGACTGATCCTGCGCACGACGGCGAGGTCGTGCGAGATGAACAGGTAGGTGAGCCCGAGCTCCGCCTGCAGCGAGGTGAGCAGTTCCAGGATGCGCGCCTGCACGGTCACGTCCAGCGCCGACACCGCCTCGTCGAGCACCACGACCTCGGGATCGATCGCGAGGGCCCTCGCGATCGCGACACGCTGCCGCTGTCCGCCCGAGAGTTCGCGCGGGGTGCGCCGCGCGACGTCGGACGGGAGCGCGACCCGGTCGAGGAGAGCGAGCGCGCGTTCGCTGCGCTCGGCGCGAGATCCGACCTGGAAGTTCTGCAGCGGCTCCGCGACGATGTCGACGATCTGCTGGCGGGGATCCAGCGAGGCGAACGGGTTCTGGTAGACGAGCTGCACACGGCGGCGCAGCGCTCGCAGCTGCTCGCGCTTCGCGTGGGTCACGTCTTCTCCGGCGACCTCGATGGTCCCGGCGTCCGGCTGATGGAAGCGCGTGACCAGTCGCGCCGTCGTGGTCTTCCCCGACCCCGATTCGCCGACGAGCGCGTGGGTGGTACCGCGGCGAACCCGGAACGAGACGTCGTCGACACCGCGGAACCGCTCCCGGCCGGCGACGCGGAACTCCTTCACAAGCCCTTCGGCGACGATCGCGTACGGGTTCTCCGCGGCGACGGCTGCGGCATCCCGCAGGAACGGCGGGGCGTCCGGACGCCGGAAGCCGGTCGTGAACGCGGGAGCATCGGCGAGCAGCTGACGCGTGTACGGGTCCGTCGGTGCGGCGAGCACCTCCTCGCTCCGCCCCTGCTCCACGATCCGGCCGTCCTTGAGCACGACGAGTCGCTCCGCCCGATCGGCGGCAACGCCCAGATCGTGGGTCACGAGCAGGATGCTGGTGCCCTCCTCGCGCTGCAGCTCGTCGAGCAGATCGAGCACCTTGCGCTGCACCGTGGCGTCGAGGGCACTGGTGGGCTCGTCGGCGATCAGCAGGCGGGGTCGCAGGGCGATCGCGGTCGCGATCAGCACACGCTGCCGCATGCCTCCGGAGAGCTCGTGCGGATACTGACGCGCCCGCAGATCCGGGTCGTCGATACCGACACGGTCGAGCAGCTCGATGGCCCGTGCACGACGCGAGCGCCGATCCCGATGCCCATGCAGGCGCAGGATCTCCTCGACCTGCTTGCCGACCGGACGCACCGGGTCGAGGGAGGTCGTCGGATCCTGCGGGACCAGGCCGATCTCCGCACCGCGGATGCCGCGCAGCGCACGATCGGACCACCCTGAGATGTCGAGGTCGCCCAGGACGACCGTCCCGCCGTCGACCCTGCCCCCTGCGGGGAGGAGCCCGAGGAGCGCGTGGGCGGTCGTGGACTTGCCCGACCCCGACTCCCCGACGAGGGCGAGGGTCTCCCCCTCGCCGATCTCGAAGGAGACGCCGTGCACGACTTCACGACCCCCGTAGGAGATGCGCAGATCCGATGCGGTCAGAACGCTCATCGCGTGCCCCTTCCGATGCGGTGGCTGATGCGGTTGGCGCTGAGCACGACCGCGACGACGATGAGACCCGGCAATGCCGTGAGCCACCAGGCGGTGCCCACGTAGTTGCGACCCTCGGCGATCAGCAGTCCCCATTCCGGGGTGGGTGGCGGAGCGCCGTAGCCGAGGAACCCGAGCGTCGAGATGGCGAGGATCGCCGTCCCGAACTGCAGGGCGGCGAGCGCGACGATGGGGGTGAGGGAGTTGGGAAGCACGTGTCGACGCAGCACGGCCAAGAAGGTGGCACCGCTGCCGAAGGCGGCCTCGACGTACTCGGTGCGCCGCACCCGGGCGACCTCGGCGCGCATCAGCCGCGCGAACGCCGCGACGCTGCCGAGTCCCACGGCGAGGGCGGCGTTGACCGTGCCGAATCCGAGCAGGATGATCACCGAGAGGGACAGGAGCAGCCCGGGAATCGCGAGCAGCACGTCGACGATGCGCATCAGCACGTCGTCCACCACCCCGCCCACGGCTCCGGCTATCGCGCCGAGAACCGTGCCGAGGGCGAGACCCACCGTGACGGCGATCAGCGCGCCCGAGAGCGAGTGCACGGCACCGTGCACGACACGGCCGAACAGATCACGGCCGAGGGTGTCGGTGCCGAACCAATGCGCGGCACTCGGCGGCAGCAGCTTGTCGGCCGGCACACCGGTGAGCGGGTCGCCGGGCGCGAACACGCCGGGGATGACCGCCCACAACACAGCGACGGCGACCACGGCGAACGCGAGATACAGCCCCCAGGCGCGGCCGCGCAGACGGCCAGGGCGGCGAGGGGTCCGCGGAAGCTCGGGGACGGTCGGTGTCGGCTCGGAGTCCGGTTCGACACTCGTCGCAGCGATCACGGGAGCGGTCATGCGGGCACCTCCTGAGGCGCGGAGCGGGCGGCGACGGACGCGGTGGAGCGCGCGACCGCGCGCTGACGCGGGTCGATGAGCGGCGTGACGAGGTCGACGGCGAAGCTGATGACGACGAAGCCGAGCGCCGAGAGCAGCACCACACCCTGCAGCACCGGGATGTCCTGGTTCGCGACGGCCTGCTCGGTGAGACGGCCGATGCCCGTGCGGCCGAACACCGTCTCGGTGACGACGGCTCCCCCGACGAGTTCCCCGAACAGCACACCGGCGATCGTCAGGGTCGGCACGGCGGCGTTGCGGGCGACGGAGCGCGTGAGCACCCACAGCGGCGGGGCCCCCTTCGCCCGGACCACCGTGACGAACGGCTGCGCCTGCACCTGATCGATCGCGCGGACCAGCACCTGCGCCAGCGGAGCCGAGATCGGCACGGCGAGGGTCAGCACGGGCAGGATGAGTCCGCTCACCGGGTCGGCCCCGACGATCGGCACCCAGCCGAGCCCGAACGAGAACACCTGGATGAGCAGGATGCCGAGCCAGAAGACCGGCACCGCGACGAAGAGACCGGGCACCTGACTAAGTCCGTCGCGAAGCCAGGCGAACGGGGCGAGCGAGGAGAGTCCGGCGATCAGCACGGCCAGGAGCAGAGCGACGAGGAGCCCGAGGGACGCGAGCAGCAGCGTCGCGGGGAGCGCCTCCGCGAGCATCGTCAGCACGGGCGTGCCGAACTGCGTGGAGTAGCCGAAGTCCCCGGCGAGGAACCCGAGCCCCGCGTGCACGTACTGCTCCCACCACGGCAGATCCGTGCCGTAGGTGGCTCGGATGCTGTCGAGCTGATCCGGGGACAGCCCGAGGCTGGGATCGGAGAACTTGATCAGGATCGCATCGCCCGGCAGCAGCTGCAGCAGGAAGAACGTGGCCGTGAAGGCCGCGATCAGAACGATCGCGGCCTGCCCGGCTCGTCGGAGGACGAAACTCATCGACGCACCATCCCGATCAGTGCTCGGCGAGCCAGACGCCGGAGAACGTCGGGCGTCCGACCGACTCGAAGGCGACGCCGTGCACGTAGGTCGCGGTGCCGTACACCTGCGGCTCCTCGAAGAGCGGGATCACGTAGGCCTGCTCGGCGATGTAGTCCTGCACGGCCTGCGATGCGGCGACGCGCTTGTCGGCGTCCGGCTCTGAGGCCACGGCGAGCAGCAGTTCATCGAGCTTCGCGTCCTTCGAGATCAGCACATCGCGGTTCTTCGTGAAGTACTGGCTCTTGATCACGTCCAGATCCGCGCGTCCGACCATCGAGTGGTAGAAGCCGGTCTTGAGCGGGTCGCGCGTGTCCTCGGCGTAGCTTCCGGCATCACCGGGCTTGACCGAGAGCTCGACACCCACCTTCGCCAGCTGCTGCGCCACGAGCTCCAGGGTCTGCTTCGACAGCGGCTGCGGCTTCGCCTCGTACACCGTGATCGAGAGGCGCTCGCCATCCTTCTCGCGGATGCCGTCGGCGCCGGGCTCCCAGCCGGCCTCGTCGAGCAGCTTCTCGGCCTTCTTCGGGTCGTAGGCGTAGTGCTTCGACTCGTCCTTGTAGCCGAGCGCCTGGGAAGAGAGCACCGACGTCGCCACCGGGTAGTTCTCGGTGAACAGCGTGTCGACGACCTCCTGCGCGTTCACCGCGGCGATGATCGCCTGGCGCACGCGGATGTCGGACAGCAGCGGGTTCTCCGGTCGCAGCGCGATCGAGTTGTTCACGCCGCGGGTCTGCGGGGCGTAGAGCGTGAAGCCTGCCGCCTCGACACGATCCTCGTCGAACGCCTGCACATAGCGGACGTAGTCGGCCTGACCGGCCAGAAGCGAGCCGATGCGCACCGAGTCCTCGGGCGTGATCAGCACATGCACGGCGTCGAGGTAGGGGCGCCCGTCGTTGTCGACGCTGTCGGGGCCCCAGTCGTAGTCGTCGCGCGCGGTCAGCGTGTACTCGGTGCCGAGCTTCTCCCCCGTGACCGTGAACGGACCGGACCCGATGATCTCGGCGGCGTTGCCCGCGCCGAAGTCCTCGATCGTGCCGTCGAGCGTCTCCGGCGACAGCAGACCCGAGTTGATGGTCGAGGTCGCCTGCAGGAACCCGGGGGACGGTGCGGAGAAGTGGAACGTCACGGTGTCGTCGTCGACCACCTCGCTGCTGGCGTAGTTGTTGATCGCCTCGGAGACGGTCAGGCCCCGTTCCGCATCGCCCAGGCCGTAGGTGTCGAAGTTCTTCTTCACTGCCGCGGCGTCGAGCACCGTGCCGTCCGAGAACGTCACGTCGGGGTTCAGGTTGAACGTGTACTCGGTCGCGTCGTCGTTCACGGTCCAGTCGGAGGCGATCCACGGCTCGATCTCGAGCGTGTCAGGGTTCTGCCAGGTCAGGCGGGCCGCGATGTTGTTCACGATGCCGCCGTTGGGGTAGAAGCCGGCCTGCGGCGGATACAGGTTCGTGTAGGCCTGGTGCTCGAGGTACGTGAGCGTTCCACCCTTTACGGGTTCGCCGCCTTCGGCGGGAGAGTTCGCCGGGGCGGGCGTCGACACGCAGGCGGCGAGGCTTCCCGCCAGGATGAG
>NZ_QOAY01000084.1:9326-9556 GCF_003314775.1 Microbacterium sp. H6
GGCACCGCGATGGCGGCGGCGCGGAGGAGGCGACGGTTCATGGGTGGTTCTCCAGGTTTCGGGTGTGATGCTTCGGGTGAGGTGCTGTGTGTCGAGATGCCGTGCGTTGAGGTGACTTCACGGTAGGAATCAGGGGCGGGAACGCGCGACCCGGGCGACGCCGGTCGTCATGCGTCGACATACGACGTAATGCGCAGGCGGTCGCGGAGTGTGGTCCCGTCGCCCTGCTC
>NZ_QOAY01000048.1:0-15196 GCF_003314775.1 Microbacterium sp. H6
TCCACTGCGGCGGCTCCGAGCGTCGTCGCGACGGCCCGTCCCGCGCTGTTCACCCAGATCGCGACCCCCATCGTCTCGCTCGCGCAGGCACCGGACGGCGACCACAGCCTCACGCTCACCGTGTCGCCCGAGAACCTCGGTCCCGTGACGGTGCGCGCCCACATCTCCGGGGGCGCGATCCACATCGAGCTGCACGCGCCGAACGACCTCGGCAGGGAGGCGCTGCGCGCGATCCTCGTCGACCTCCGTCGCGACCTCGTCGCCGCGGCACCCCATGCGTCCCTCCTGCTGTCGAGCTCGGACGACGGACCCGCCGCTTCGAACCCGCAGAGCTCCGGCGGCGGTACAGCCGGTGGGTCTTCGCACACCGCGGGGGCGGACCAGGGTCGGGCGGGACCGGGAACACCGAACGGCCGTGACGGGACGACCGGAACCGCAGTGCCGGGAGGCTCACCTTCCGCGGATCACCCTTTATCCGTCGATCCGACTTCCCCGCTGACTTCGCCGCACGGCGGCATCGACATCTTCGCCTGATCCGAGAGGAACCCACGACCATGGTCGAACCGATCTCCGGCACCATCCCGCCCTCGGGAGTGCAGACCGGCAGCACCACACCCGCGTCCGAGCGCAAGAAGACGCTCGACTCCGAGGTCTTCCTTAAGCTCCTGGTGACGCAGCTGACCAACCAGGACCCCAGCTCGCCCATGAACACCAACGAGATGATCTCGCAGACCACGCAGTTGGCCTCCATGGAGCAGCTGACCGCCCTCACGGCGACCTCGACCGAGAGCTTCGCCCTCAGCATGCGTCAGACCGCTGCGGCATTGATCGGCCACGAGGCGCAGTACGTCGATGAGAAGGGTGTCACCCAGAAGGGCATCGTCACATCGGTGTCCTATGCCGGCGCCGTGCCGCTGGTCACCATCGGCGAGGCCTCCATCCCCCTCGACGCCGTCTCCGGCGT
Source organism: Microbacterium sp. H6 (assembly GCF_003314775.1). NCBI lineage: Bacteria > Bacillati > Actinomycetota > Actinomycetes > Micrococcales > Microbacteriaceae > Microbacterium > Microbacterium sp. H6. The sequence continues at coordinate 965 of NZ_QOAY01000048.1, forward strand.
CTCCGTCGCTCCCCGTCCGCAGTCCTGACCAGTCCATCCAGAAAGGCATCACCATGCTCCGCTCTCTGTTCGCCGGAATCTCGGGTCTGCGTTCCCACCAGACCATGCTCGACGTCACGGGCAACAACATCGCCAACGTCAACACGACCGGCTTCAAGGCCTCGGCCGTGCAGTTCCAGGACTCGCTCTCCCAGCTCGTGCGCAACTCGATGATGCCGCAGCAGGCCGCCGGCGGTCAGAACCCCGCCCAGGTCGGCCTCGGCGTGCAGGTGGCCGGCATCAGCACCAACTTCGCCTCCGGGGCACCGCAGCCCACGGGCGTGCCGACCAACCTCATGATCGCCGGAGACGGATTCTTCGTCGTGCGCTCGGGCGGCGAGACCCTCTACACCCGCAACGGTGGATTCTCGTTCGACGCGAGCGGCAAGCTGGTCTCGGCAGACGGTGCCCTTGTCCAGGGCTGGACGGCGCAGAACGGCGTCATCGTCCCCGGTCAGGGCATCGGCGACATCCGACTTCCGGTCGGCGCGCTCAGCCCCGCCGCGGCGACCACCACGGCCCGTGTCACGGGGAACCTGCCCTCGGGTGCCGCCGTGGGCGAGCAGCTGGTGCGCGACATCAAGACCTACGACGCCGAGGGTACGGCGACCTCGCTGCGCCTCACCTTCACCCGCACGGCCACCGGCTGGAACGTCACCGAACCGGGCGGCACGAACACCGCTCTCACGTTCACGGACGGCAAGCAGGGCGCAGCTTCGTCCATCGTCTCCGGTGGTGTCACGGTGGACCTCTCAGCGGTCACCGGTTTCGCGGATGTCAGCGACGTCGCGATCAAGGAGCAGAACGGCAAGCCGGCCGGCACCCTGAGCTCGTACGCGCTGATGAACGACGGCAGCCTGGTCGGCACGTTCAGCAACGGCGACACCGAGGTACTCGCCCGCGTCGCGCTGGCCGGATTCGTCAACCCCGGCGGACTCGAGAAGGCGGGCTCCTCGCAGTACCGGCCGAGCGGGAACTCCGGAGAGCCGACGCTCGGTCAGGCGGGCTCCGACGGTCTCGGCGGCATCATCAGCGGCGCTCTCGAGATGTCCAACGTCGACCTGTCGCAGGAGTTCACCAACCTGATCGTCGCGCAGCGCGGCTTCCAGGCCAACGCCCGCATCATCACCACGAGCGACGAGGTGCTGCAGGAGCTGACGAACCTCAAGCGCTGAGCCGTCGGGGAGCCGCGGCGGCCTGCATGCTCACGAGCGCGCCGCGGCTCCCCCGACGTCAGACGAGCTCGCTCACCAACTGTTCGATGCGCGCGCGGATGTCGTCGCGGATGGGGCGGACAGCGTCGATGCCCTGGCCTGCCGGGTCGTCGAGCTTCCAGTCCTCGTAGCGCTTGCCCGGGAAGAACGGGCAGGCGTCGCCGCATCCCATCGTGATGACGACGTCAGATGCCTGCACGGCTTCGGTCGTGAGCACCTTGGGCTGCTCGGAGGTGATGTCTATGCCGAGCTCGCTCATAGCTTCGACCGCGATCGGGTTGATCTGGTCGGCGGGCATGGAACCGGCAGAGCGGACGTCGATGCGGTCCCCTGCGATGTCGCGGAGGAAACCGGCCGCCATCTGGGAGCGTCCGGCGTTGTGCACGCAGACGAAGAGGACCGAGGGCTTGGTGGTCGTGTCAGTCATGGTTGCTCCAGGTGAGAGGTCTTGTCAGTTGAGGAGTTCGTCGACGAGCGCACGCACGCGTTCGGCGATGTCGTCGCGGATGGCTTCGACGCCTTCGCGCGACGCGAGGGCAGGATCTCCGACCGCCCAGTCGTCATAGCGGACGCCGGGGATGATGGGGCAGACATCACCGCACCCCATGGTGATGACGACGTCGGCTGCACGCACGGCGTCATCAGTGAGCGGCTTCGGGAAGCGCTCTGCAGCCTGGTCGCCTTCGATCTCTGCGAGAAGCGAGCGGACGTGCGGGTGGACGACGTCGGCGGGGGCGGAACCCGCAGAGCGTGCAACGACCTTTCCGGCAGCCAGCTGGTTCACGAGAGCGGCAGCGAGCTGTGAGCGCCCCGCGTTGGCGACGCAGACGAAGAGCACCTGGGGTGCTGCAGCCTCGCGGTCGCGGGTCAGGTCCGCGAGCCGTTGACGGGCGAAGCGCTCAGTCAGCGGAACGAGTGCTGAGGTGACGCGTGCGGTGCGTGCGAGCGCGGTGTAGGACTCGCGGACGGTGGTGAGGACGACGTCTGCTTCGAGTTCGGGAACTTCCGCTGCGAGCTCCTCGGCGAGACGGGTCACCCGTGCGTCGAAGTCCGGTCGCAGTGGACCGTCGTCGTCTATGCTTCCGGGTGCGACAGAGGCGGGGGCGAAGGAGTCCAGCAATGCGGTGACGGCCCCGCGCCTGGTCGGGTTGATGCGGTACCAGACCCAGGTTCCGCGTCGTTCGGAGGTGAGGACATCGACGTCCTTGAGCACCTTGAGGTGATGGGAGACCGTCGGCTGCGAGACATCGGCGAGCTCGGCGAGGTCGCACACGCAGGACTCGCCGCGCGGGTCGGAGGCGATGGCCGACAGCATCCGCAGGCGCAGCGGGTCCGACAGCGCCTTCAGGGTGGCCGCCACTGAGGAGGCTGCTTCCAGACCGATGGCATGGGTGGCGACGGGACTGCAGGTGTCAGTGTCGGTCGCAGCGGTGACGTTCATGACGGCATCCTTTCAGCGGTGTACGGGTCGGTGTGGAACCAGCGGCGGGCCGCCCAGAGGGAGACGTACACGAGCCCGACGAGAACCGGGACCTCGATCAGCGGGCCGACGACGCCGGCGAGGGCCTGCCCGGACGTCGCTCCGAACGTGCCGATGGCGACGGCGATGGCGAGCTCGAAGTTGTTGCCGGCCGCGGTGAATGCCAGGGTCGAAGAGCGGGCGTAACCGAGTCCGAGTGTCTTCCCGGTGAACAGGCCGATGAACCACATGACCGCGAAGTAGGCGAGCAGGGGAAGCGCGATCCGGGCGACGTCCCTCGGGCGGCTGGTGACCTGTTCCCCCTGGAGGGCGAACAGCAGCACGATGGTGAACAGCAGCCCGTAGAGGGCCCAGGGACCGATCTTCGGCAGGAAGCGGTCTTCGTACCAGTCGCGCCCCTTCGCACGCTCTCCGATGAGGCGGGAGGCGAAGCCGGCGATGAGGGGGATGCCGAGGAAGATCAGCACGTTCAGTGCGATCTGCCAGACCGAGATCTCCAGCCCCTGCGAGTCCAGCCCCAGCCAGCCGGGGAGCACGGTGAGGTAGAACCAGCCGAGCAGCGAGAACGCGACGACCTGGAAGACCGAGTTGATGGCGACAAGGACTGCGGCCGCTTCGCGATCACCGCAGGCGAGATCGTTCCAGATGACGACCATGGCGATGCAGCGCGCGAGCCCGACGATGATGAGTCCTGTGCGGTACTCGGGCAGATCGGGCAGGAACGCCCAGGCGAGGACGAACATCAGCGCAGGGCCGACGATCCAGTTGAGCACCAGCGACGAGATGAGCAGCTTCTTGTCACCCGTGACGGCGGCGACCTTGTCGTAGCGGACCTTCGCGAGGACCGGGTACATCATCACGAGCAGGCCGAGCGCGATGGGAACGGAGATCCCACCGAGCTTGAGGCCGGCCAGGAGATCGGAGACGCCCGGGATGAAGCGGCCGACGAGGATACCCCCGACCATGGCCAGGCCGATCCACAGCGGCAACCACCGATCCAAGGTGGACAGACGCCGAGCGGCCGGGGCTGTGGTGGGCACGGTTGCGGTGCACCCCGCAGGGCCGGACCCGATGATTCCAAGCTCAGCTTCTTGTATCGGCATACGTCTATATTGACATTCATAAATATAGAACGCAATCGCTGCTCGGGGAGTTCATCTGCCGGGCACCCTGGCAACCTGATTCGTCGGTTGGACATGGAAGGGCGGGCCTCCTCTGAGGAGCCCCGCCCTTCCGCCACCGGAAATCAGCCGACAGTGACGGGCCGCGCGCCGATCCGGATAGCCGAGGGAGCCGCACAGCAGCTGCCCGCGTCGTCGTCGAAGTCGCCGGATCCCCCGCACACGCCGGTATCGGGGAGGACGAGCTCGCTGCGCCCTGCGGCCTCATGATCTCCCACGAGGTGCGCGGCGACACTTCGCACCTGCTCGAAGCCGGTCAACGCGAGGAAGGTCGGCGCCCGGCCGTAGGACTTCGCGCCGATGATGAAGAACCCCTGCTCCGGCTGCGCGAGCTCTCGCGCTCCCGTGGCACCCACGGATCCGCAGGAGTGGATGTTCGGGTCGATCTCGGACGCGATGCCAGCGACCGCCTCGAGCGCGGGATCGAGATCGATCCGGAGCTCTCGCAGCATCTCAGTGTCCGGCCGAAAGCCCGTGAGTGCGAACACGCGACCGACACCTTCCACCTCGCGCCCGTCTTCGGCGACCACGGTCAGCCCGTCAGCGGTCTGCCGGAACGCGGCGACCCGGAATCCGGTCACCAGCTCCACGACACCCGCGTCGACCATCTTGCGCGCGCGCGAGCCGAGCGCGGCCCGTTCGGGAAGCTCATCTCCGGCGCCGCCTCCGAAGACGTTCGTTGCCGCCCCCCTACGGAGAATCCAGGTGACGCGGGTGCCAGGGGCCCGTCGTGCCAGCTCGCTCAATCTCAGGACGGCGTGCGCGGCAGAGTGCCCCGCTCCCACGACGACGACGTGCGAGCCCGCGAGCTCTGACACATCAGCCGGGATGCGGTACGAGATCAGATCCGATGCTGCGGCCTCCCCGAGGGCGGGATATCCATCCGCTCCCGCCGGATTCGGAAGAGCCCAAGTGCCGCTCGCGTCGATGACAGCGCGAGCGAGAACTCGCGACTCCTGTCCGTCCGCACTGACCGTATGCACGACGAAGGACTGGCCCCTGCGACCGCCCTCGACGACTTTGTCACGGCCGTGACGAGCGACTCCGGTGACGGTCGTCGCGTAGTGGACCCGCTCACCCAAGGCATTCGCCAGAGGCGCCAGGTAGCCGTCCACCCAGTCGGCACCGGTCGGATATCCCGACACCGGTGCAGCCCAGCCGGTCGTCTCAAGAAGACGACGTGCTGCAGCGTCCACGAGCTCCGGCCAGGCCGAGAACAGGCGCACGTGTCCCCACTCGGAAACCGCAGCAGCAGGCCCCTCACCACGCTCGATCACCATCACGTTCTCGTCGCGTTCGACGAGATGCGCCGCGGCGGCGAGGCCCTGCGGACCCGCTCCGACGATGACGACAGGTAGCTCAGACATGACATCTCCTCACATTGACAAAGTTCAATATGAAGACTGTCGCTCACCTATCGAAGATTGTCAATACGTGGCAGACTAGACCCGTGAGCGTGTCAACGACAATCGAAGCGACATCCTGCTGCGTTCCGCCAATAGCACCCTCGATGACCGTCGAGGATGCGGAACGCGTTGCCCGGGTCTTCAAAGCGCTTGGCGACCCCACGCGCGTCCGACTGTTGTCGCTCATCGCCGCCGGAGCTGGCGGAGAAGCGTGCATCTGCGACCTGACCGAGCCTGTGGGACTCTCGCAGGGCACGGTGTCCCACCACATGAAACTGCTCGCGGAAGCGGGACTGGTCACGCGAGAACAGCGCGGCAAGTGGGCGTACTTCGCTCTGAACGTCGACGCGATGGATGCGGCTGCCGCTGCTCTCCACGCGGTCTGAGCACCTCGATCGTCAGAGCTCGCGGAGCTCCGAGGTCATCTCCCCGCCGGCGTCCCCCGTGTTGACGGTCCCCTTCGGCTCCAAGAGGATGGCGTGCACTTCTTCGTCGGCTCGCGGGCAGTGCTCCACACCCTACGGCACGAGCCGGCGTCACCGAGGCCCCTTCCATAGGTCACGGGCTTCCGCCAGGGCCCAGCTGATCCGAACACCCCGCGCTCCCCCGGTACTGTCGTATCCGGAAGAACGGAGCCGGAGATGAACGCCCTCGACGCATTCGGCACCATCGCCGAGGTCTTGTCCTGGATCGGGCTCGGCATCGGCCTGCCCCTGCTCGTCATCGTGCTCCTGGTGAAGATGCATGACGGCTCCTGGCTGCCTCAGGAGGTCGTCATCGTCGAGGAGCAGGATGGCCGGGCACGCGCCCGCTGGTTCGCGTCCGGCGATTTCCGGGAACGAGCGCTCCGCTCCGACGAGTCCGTCCACTGGCGCGGACGTGAGGAAGTCGACGCGTTCGTCAGCGCGCGTCACCCCGGCCTGATGCGGTTCGAGCCCCGACGACCGCTGCTCCATGCCTTCCAGGTGCTCGGGATCACTCTGGCCGCGGTCGGAGGCTGTGCGGTCGTCCTCTCCGTCGTCCTGCTGTTCGTCGGCTGAGGCACGGAGTCGGCACACAGTGTTCGCGGGCAGGATGGAAGACATGTCCGCATCACCGCTCGCCGCACGTCCCTGGCTCGATTCCTATGCGGACGGCGTTCCCGCCGAGATCGAGGAACCATCGCAGACGCTGCCCGAGATGCTCGCCGCGAGTGTCAAGGCGTTCTCTCGACGACCGGCGCTGGACTTCTTCGGTGCCGTCACGTCGTACCGTGACCTCGGCGAGCAGGTCGAAAGGGCCGCCGAGGGATTGCGTCGGCTCGGGGTCGGCGCCGGCGACAGGGTGGCCCTGGTACTGCCCAACTCCCCGCAGCACGTCGTGGCGTTCTATGCGATCCTCCGGCTCGGGGCGATCGTGGTCGAGCACAACCCGCTGTACACCGCACGCGAGCTTCGCCACCAGTTCGAAGATCATGGGGCGCGGGTCGCCGTCGTGTGGGACAAGTCCGCCGACACGATCGCTGGATTCCCCGCCGACGTCAGGGTCGAGCACATCGTGAGCGTCGACATCACCGAGGCGATGCCGCTGTCGAAGCGCCTCGCTCTCCGTCTACCTCTGCCCAAAGCCCGCGAGGCCCGCGCGAAGCTCACCGGCACCCCGAAAGCGCGGCACCTGATCGCGTGGAAGCAGCTCGCTGCGCACCGACGCATCTCACGCCGAGTGCCGGGGCCGACCTTGGACGACACCGCACTCCTGCAGTACACCAGCGGCACGACGGGCGTCCCGAAGGGAGCGATCCTCACCCACTCCAACCTCCGAGCCAATGCGATGCAGGGGCGGGCGTGGGTGCCCGGACTCGTCGACGGCGAGGAGACCTTCTACGGTGTGCTGCCGCTGTTCCACGCGTACGGCATGACTCTGTGCCTGACCTTCGCGATGAGCATCGGAGCGCGGCTGGTCCTGTTCCCCGCGTTCGACCTGGGCCTGGTCACGGCTGCGGCACGGACGACTCCACCCACGTTCCTTCCGGCCGTGCCGCCGATCTACGACGCTCTCGCCCGCGCAGCCGCCCGAGGGACCATCGACCTCTCGACCGTGCGCTTCGCCATCTCCGGAGCGATGAGCCTCCCTGTCGCGACGGTGAAACGCTGGGAGGAGGCGACCGGCGGCCTGCTCGTCGAGGGCTACGGCATGACGGAGAGCTCGCCGGTGGCGCTCGGCAACCCGATGGGCCCGACACGTCGCCCCGGCACCGTCGGTGTGCCCTTCCCGAGCACGGAGATCCGGATCGTGGACCCCGCTGACCCCGATGTCGACCTGTCCGCCGGCGATCCAGGGGAACTGCTCCTGCGCGGCGCGCAGGTGTTCCAGGGGTACTGGCGTCGTCCGGGTGAGACGGCCGACGCGCTGCTGCCCGACGGGTGGCTCCGCACAGGCGACATCGCCCAGGTCTCGCCCGACGGCTTCGTGACCATCGTCGACAGGCTCAAGGAACTCATCATCACGGGAGGCTTCAACGTGTCGCCGAGCGAGGTGGAGGATGCGCTCGTCGCCCACCCCGATGTCGAGGCCGCAGCGGTCGTCGGTCTCCCCAAGCCGCACGGTGGAGAAGAGGTCGTCGCGGCAGTGGTGCTCCGCGACGGAGCTGCTCTCGAGGTCGATGCGCTGCGCGACTTCTGCCGCACCCGGCTCACGCCCTACAAGGTGCCGCGACGGATCACGGCCGTCGACGACCTCCCCCGGTCCCTCATCGGCAAGGTGCTGCGGCGCCAAGTGCGCGACCAGCTGCTCGCCGACCGCTGAGTCCGCTGAATCCTGGCGTCGATCACCGACGGCGAGCCCGCCTAACGCGCAACGCCGTCCGGCCGACAGTCACCCCCGACAGCCCAGGACGGGCCGTCGGGTCTGTGCTCTTCGGAACGCGGACGGATCTTTCCAGGATGGAGCCCATGATCGTCCTCACGCGCCTGAACCGTTCGCGGTTCGCGGTGAATCCCGACCTGATCGAACGTGTCCAGGCAACGCCGGACACGACGCTCATCATGGTCGACGGTGCGACCTTCGTCGTCACCGAGACGATGGATGACGTGATCGCGCAGATCACCCGGTTCCGCGCCGGGGTGCTGGCAACCGCCGCCGCCCTGATCGCCGCAGCGGGAACCGATTCCGCGGCCCCCGCTTCTGAGGTCGGTCTCTGATGGATCCGTCTCTCATCCTCGGACTGATCCTCGCGTTCGGCGCCCTGATCGCCATGATCAACCTCGAGGGCGCGACCCTCGGATCGCTGCTGATCCCCGCCCCGATGGTGCTGGTCTTCGGAGCCACGATCGCCGTCGGCATCGCGAGCGGCACCATGCGCGATGCGCTGCATGCGGTCAAATCGCTCCCCCGCGCGTTCCGCGGTGAGCGCCGCACCGCGTCGAGCATGATCGACACGGTGGTCGGCTACGCCGAGAAGGCGCGTGCCGAAGGGCTCCTCGCCCTCGAGCAGGGACTCGGGGACGAGAAGGACCCGTTCCTGCGCCAGGCACTGCAGAGCATCGCCGACGGCACGGACGCGGAAGACCTGCGCACGCTGCTGGAGGACGAGCTCACCTCGACCGCCGCCCGCAACCGCACCGCCTCACGCTTCTACATGACGCTCGGAGGCTTCGCGCCAACGGTCGGCATCATCGGCACCGTCGTCTCCCTCACGCACGTGCTCGAGAAGCTCGACAAGCCGGACACCCTCGGTCCGATGATCGCGACAGCATTCGTGGCGACGCTGTGGGGTCTGCTCTCGGCAAACTTCATCTGGCTGCCCATCGGCGGTCGCCTGCAGCGGCTCGGCGAGCTCGAAGTCGAGCGCATGACGGTGCTCATGGAGGGCATGCTCGCGGTCCAGGCCGGCGCTCCGCCCCAGTTCGTGAACGAGCGTCTGCGAGCGCTGGTGTCCGAGCGTCCCTCTGCCCGATCCGGCCGGAAGGCCCGCACCTCAGCAGCCGAGGAGACGGAGCAGGCGTCATGAGCGTCCGTGCCCGTCGCCGCGTGCCGCAGGAGGAGCACAGCGGTCCGGACGAGCGGTGGATGGCGTCCTACATGGACATGGTGACCGTGCTGATGTGCATGTTCATCGTGCTGTTCGCCATGTCGACCGTCGACCAGGAGAAGTTCGAGGCTCTGAGCGCTTCTCTCGCCACGGGCTTCGGGCAGGAGCCGTCCGACGAGATCGACGCCACGACGGGCGTGGTCGTGCCCCCGGAGCTGGTCGACGAGAAGGGCGAGGACTTCGCCGACGTCGACCTGGCCGCCGCGCAGACCGAGTTCAACGAGCTCTCGGCGCTTCGCGAGCGTCTGCGCCAGGTGCTCGCCGACAACGGTCTCGAGGCCGATGTCACCTTCACGATCGACGAGCGCGGCCTCACGATCGGGCTGGTGAGCGCGGAGACGTTCTTCGACACGAACAGCACGACGCTCAGCGACAAGGCGCTCCTGGTCCTCGATGCGCTCGGCTCCGTACTGGTCACCACCACCAACGAGATCTCGGTCGAGGGCCACGCCGACGTGCGTGGGTCGGTCGCCCCGTACCCGACGAACTGGGAGCTCTCCGCCGGCCGCTCGACGCAGGTGCTGCGACACCTCGTGGAGGCCTCGGGCCTTCCCCCCGCCCATCTCAAGTCGGTCGGCTTCGGCGACACGCGTCCTGTCGCCGCCGGAGATGCACCGGACGCACTGGCCCAGAATCGCAGGGTCGACATCGTGGTCCTGTCCGATGCGAACGAGGAGGTGCGAGCCCTCATCCCCCAGGCCCAGGCGGGGAAGCCGGCCTCCTGAGCACCCTTCCTCCTAACGCACGCCGATCACCGCCCGATAGTCCGGTTCGTGGTGATCGATAACAGCGTGCGCTCCGAAGTGCGCGCGGGGACGACGGCGAAGGCCCCCGAAGTCGAGGTGTACGACTTCGGCCGTTCCGCGACCCTCTCCCGCGAGCACACCCGCGCCCTGGAACTCGCCTTCGAGACGTTCTCGCGGCAGTGGTCGGCGCAGCTGTCGGCGAAGATCCACGTGCGGGCCACGATCGCGGTCGAGCACGTCGGGATGATGACCTACGGCGAGTACGCCCAGTCCCTCCCCACCACGACCACCATGATCGTGTGCGCGCTCCCCGAATCCGAAGAGCGCCTCATCGTGCAGCTGCCCACCTCCGCCGCGACGGCGTGGATCGTGCAGATGGTCGGCGGCCGGGCATCGACCGCCTCGGAGGACCGCACCTTCACCCCGATCGAGCAGGCCCTGATCCGCTCGTTGATCGTCGACGCGATCGACCACCTCACCGGGGCGCTCGATGGTCTGCTCCCCGTCGGCGTCTCGTTCAGCGGTATCCAGTACAGCTCGCAGTTCGCGCAGGTCGCGGCTGCCGGTGAGCCCGTCATCGTCGCGCGGTTCTCGATGCGTCTGGCTGGTCGCACGGTGCCGACGAGCGTGATGCTGCCCGCCTCGGTGCTCGCGGGATTCACCGTGCGTCCCTCCGACCTCGAGCGCACTGCCGCACCCGACCGGATCCGCCGCCAGGTCGAGGTGGCACCGGTCGAGGTGGCTTTGCGGCTCGCACCCCGAACGGTGCTGCCGCGCGAGGTGCTCGATCTCGCTGTGGGCGACATCATCGCCTTCCCGCACTCCGCCGACCGTCCGATGGTCCTCACCGTCGGCGATCAGACCATCGCGACCGCTGCCGTTGGCAGCGCGGGCGCGCGGCTGGCCTGTGTCGTCACCACCACCGTCCCCGATCCCGCATCCGCCGAGGAGTCCGCGTGAGCAGCACCACCACCTACGAGTCCGCCGTCGCCGCCGCCTTCGCCGCATCGCTCCCGACGCCCTCCCCGCTCATCGCACGCGCCTCCCAGGTCTCGGGCGACACCGGCGACGCCGTGATCGTGCAGTTCGTCGGCGAGGCCAGCGCCCAGCTCGCCGTGCAGCTCTTCGAGCCGGAGATCCTGGTCGACGGGCTCGGCGGCACACCGCTCACCGATCGGTTGCGCGATGCCCTCGAGACCGCGACCAGCGCACTGGGCTCCGGCGCTCTCGGCGAGGCCGCCGTGGGCGATGCCTCCGCCCTCTTCGCGGACCCGGCTGTGCAGCTGTTCGATCTGCAGGACGACGCCGACCACACGGTCGGACGCCTGGCCGTCGTCGTCACCCGCGCGCCGGCAGGAGCCGCGAACCCGTCCCGCCGGCTGCACCGCATCGCCGGCGTCGAGATGGAGCTCACCGTCGAGATCGGCCGCACCAGGATGGCGGTGCGCGACGTGCTGGACCTGGAACCCGGACGCATCGTCGAGCTCGACCGCTCCGCCGGCGCCCCCGCAGACATCAAGCTCAACGGACGCGTCATCGCCCATGGCGAGGTCGTCGTGGTCGATCAGGACTACGCGGTGCGCATCACCCGCATCCTCGAGAACGTCGAGGCCTGACCCTGGACGACCTCCTGCTCGGCCTGCGGGTCGTGCTCTCGCTCGCCGCAGTACTCGGAGTGCTGTGGTTCCTGCAGCGCCGTGTCGCGCGCACGCAGGCCCGTCGTCGCGACAGTGAGGCGATCACGGTGCTCGGACGCCAGGGAGTCGGCCCGAAGGCGCAGATCGTCGTGATCCAGACCGAGGACGCCCGATACGTGCTCGGCGTCACGGAGCACGGCGTGAACGTCGTCGATCGGCTGCCGGTCAAGCGGACCGACACCTCGGAGGAGACACCCCGCCCGGCATGGTCGCCGGCGACCACGGAAGCGGCGTCCGACGCCGCGGAGTTCGACCGGATCCTGGCCGCGGCGGCCCTGACGGAATCGACGGACATCCCTCCGGAGTCATCGGCGCCGCAGCGCCGTGTGCGGCACCGCAACGATCCGCTGCGCGGCTCCATCCTCTCCCCCGAGACGTGGCGGCAGACCGCCGAGGCCATCCGGCGCACCCGATGAGCGTCACCCGTGGGGTCGTCGACGGGCGCGCGCTGCGACGAATCGCGCTGATCCTCGCCGCGGCACTCGCACTCGTCGTGGTCCTCACCCTCATCACGGGCACGGCCGCCCACGCACAGGTGACCCCGGACGATCAGGGCGAGGGCGTCACGATCGACATCAACGGCGTCGACGGCGGTCCGTCGGGGTCGATCCTGACCCTGCTGGGCATCACGCTGCTCTCGGTCGCCCCCGCGTTGCTGCTGATGATGTCGTCGTTCACGAAGATCTTCGTCGTGCTGGCGATGACCAGGAACGCCCTCTCGTTGCCGACCATCCCCCCGAACCAGGTGCTGGCGGGGCTGTCCCTCTTCCTGTCGCTGTTCATCATGTGGCCGGTGCTCACCGAGATCAACACGGTCGCGGTGCAGCCCTACATCGACGGCTCGCTCTCGTTCACACAGGCCATCGACGTGGGCCAGCTGCCCCTGCAGGAGTGGATGCTCCGCTTCACCCGCGAAGAGGACCTCGCGCTCATGACGCGGATGGCCGGCCAGCCCAACCCCGAGGACCCCTCGAGCGTCCCGATGTACACGCTCATCCCCGCGTTCATGATCTCCGAGCTGCGCGCGGCGTTCATCATCGGCTTCGTGATCTTCATCCCGTTCCTGGTGATCGACCTCGTCGTGGCAGCGGCGCTGATGTCGATGGGCATGATGATGCTCCCGCCCGTCATGATCTCGCTGCCGTTCAAGATCCTGCTGTTCATCCTCGTCGACGGCTGGGGGCTCATCATCAGAGCCCTCCTGGAGAGTTACGGAGGGGTCCGATGAGCCCCGAGGCGGTCATCGACATCGGCACGCAGGGACTGATCATCGCGGCGAAGCTCGCCGCCCCCGTCCTGGTCACCGCGCTCGTCGTCGGCTTCGCGATCTCGCTGTTGCAGTCCATCACCCAGGTGCAGGAGGTGACGCTGTCGTTCGTCCCGAAGATCGTCGCCGTCGGCATCGCACTGTTGATCGCCGGCAACTGGATGATCGCCGAGATGATCGCCTTCACCAACGAGATGTTCGCCCGCATCCCCTCGCTGTTGAGCGGATGACGGCGTGTACATCCCCATCGATTTCGCGTGGCTGGAGGCCACGATGCTCACCGCGGTGCGCATCACGGCCTTCATCATGATCGCTCCGCCGTTCTCCTACGGGGCGATCCCGGTGCGCGTGAAGGCGATGCTCGCGATCGGGCTCTCCCTCGCCGTCGGCACCGCCGTCGCCCCCGGGTACGAGAACCTCGACACCGGTCCCTTCCTCGGCGCGCTCGTCCTGCAGCTCGTCACGGGTGCCCTGCTGGGGTTCCTGGTGCTGCTGTGCTTCTCCGCGCTCCAGGCTGCGGGAAGCCTGATCGACGTCTTCGGCGGGTTCCAGCTCGCGCAGGCGTTCGATCCCCACTCGATGGTCAACGGCGCGCAGTTCACCCGGCTGTTCCACATCACCGCGCTCACGCTGCTGTTCGCCTCGGGCGGGTACCAGCTGATTTTGGCCGGGCTCGCGCGGAGCTTCGAGGCCGTGCCCGTCAACGGTATCTTCCAGGTGGCCGGTCCTGCCGAACTGCTCGTCGACGGGGTGACGCAGCTCGTGCTGGCGGCCGTGCAGATCGCCGGACCGCTCGTGCTCGTGCTGTTCCTCGCCGATGTCGGGCTCGGGCTCATCACCCGTGTCGCCCCTGCCCTGAACGCGTTCGCGATGGGCTTCCCGGTGAAGATCCTGCTCACGCTGCTGCTCGCCGGAGCCGTGTACGCCGTGCTCCCCGGCATCGTCGACGCCCTCGCCGCCAACGCCCTGCGGATGATGCAGGGGGTGCACCGATGAGCGGGACCGATACCGGCGAACGCAGCGAGAAGGCGACGGACAAGCACCTCAGCGAAGCGAGGAAGAAGGGACGCCTGTCACGCAGTCAGGACCTCACGGCCTGGCTCGGTATCGGCGCGGCGGCCGTCACGATGCCC
>NZ_QOAY01000254.1:0-236 GCF_003314775.1 Microbacterium sp. H6
CACCGGCCCCGCCGAGCGCCCCGCAGGCCGCCCCCGCTCTGCCTGCGTATCCGACCGCGCCGTACCCGCCCCAGCCCCCGCAGACCGCCCAGTCTCCGCAGACCGTCCAGCCCCCTCAGCCCGGCCAGGCGTACCCCGGGTCCACTGCTGCGTATGCCGCCCCGGCCCCGCAGGTATGGCCGGTGCAGCCGAATCACGGGACCGCGACCCCTTACGGAGCCTATGGGACACCGACG
>NZ_QOAY01000254.1:264-3487 GCF_003314775.1 Microbacterium sp. H6
ACCCGGTTGCTCCACCGCGTCCCACGAGCGGACTCGCCGTCACCTCCCTGGTGTGCGGCATCGCCGGTGTCGTCCTCATCTGGGCGATCCTCCCGATCCTCGCCTCCATCGCCGCGGTCATCACCGGTCACATGGCGCTCAAGCAGACCAAGAGCGATCCGAGCGTCGGAGGACGAGGAATGGCCATCGCGGGCCTGATCCTCGGCTATGCGATGATCGCCATCGGCGCCTTCACGCTCATCAGCATCATCATCAGCTTCCTGTTCGTCGGAGCGTTCAGCCTGCCGTTCATCTTCTCGCGCTGATCCGCGGCAGAAGCGGCACGCCGGGAGGTCCGCACCGGCGTAGGCTTGAGGCATCGTGAAGAACGCGCGTCAAATCCCGGCCGTCACCTCCCTGCCGCAGTCTCCGCAGGATGAGGGTGACCACCGTGTGCGTCGTTACGTGCTCACGATGTCCATCCGCATAGCCTGCTTCGCCCTGATGGTGCTGGTGCAGCCGTACGGATGGTACACCTGGGTCTTCGGGATCAGCGCGGCCGTGCTCCCGTACATCGCCGTGGTGTTCGCCAACGCGGGCAGCGACAGCACCGAGATGACAGCCGAGTCGCCGCGACAGGAGCTGGAGGCTCCCGGCCCCGCTCCGATCGCGAATGAGACGACCGGCCCGCAGGTGTTCACGATCCACGAAGGCCCGAAGGACCGATGACAGAGCTCGAATGCTCGCGCGCCGGCTGCCGGAGCGCGGCGACCAGACAGGTCGTATGGCGCAACCCCCGCATCCACGCCGCCGACCGGGAGAAGATCTGGCTCGCCTGCGACGAGCACGTGGACTACCTCCGCGACTACCTCGCGGCGCGGGACTTCCCGGTGACCGTTCGTGACGGGGCTCCCGCATGAGTCAGCGACTGCTCCGGTGGGGCGTCTACGTGCTGATCGCCATCGGATTCGCGATCGCGTGCGTCTTCCTGTCGAACTGGCAGTTCGAGCGGAACGAGACGAGAGCCGCCCAGATCGAGCTCGTCGAGCAGAACTACGACGCCGAGCCTGTCCCCCTGGCAGACCTCGTCGGGGAGGACGGCGCGCTCGACCCCTCGGATGAGTGGCGCCCGGTGACCCTGCAGGGCGAGTATCTGGCCGACGAACAGCTGCTGGTGAGAAACCGCCCGCACGGAGGAACCAGCGCCTTCGAGGTGCTGGTGCCGTTCCGCGACGCCGACGGCCGCGTTTTCATCGTCGATCGGGGCTGGGTACCTCCGGGCGACGGCGACGCTCCGGATTCCGTGCCGGCACCGCCCGAGGGCGAAGCCGAAGTCACCGTGCGTCTGCGCCCGGGCGAGCAGCTTCCTGCTTCGGGCCGTGGCGCCCCCGAAGGTCAGGTGCCGACCATCAATCTCCCGGCCATCGCGAAGCTCGTCGACGGCGATGTGATCACGGGCGCCTACGGCCGCGTCATCAGCGAAAGCCCCGCGGGCGAAGGCACCCTCGGGGGATTCGACTCCCCCACCGACGACCCCGGCCCGCACCTGTCTTACGCGATCCAGTGGATCCTGTTCGCGCTGATGGGCTTCATCTTCATCGGCTACATCATCCGGACGGAGATCGTGAAACACCGCGAAGAGGTCGAAGGCGTGCCGTCTCCGGTCAAGGTCAGCCGCCGCAAGGACCATGACGCCGACGTGGAGGACGAGCTGCTCGACGTGCGCTGAGCGCGGTCCGCCGCAGTCACTCCACGGGCCACGGCATGGGACGCTCCGGCAGCCGCGAGCTGTCGTCGGGAAGGTGTGGAAGCGCCTCCCCACCCGCGCGAAGACAGAGCCACCGCAGTTCACCGGGACTGTCCGGACGAGCCCGCCACGTGCGGGCGACCCCTTGCCCCACACGGACCACGGTCCCCGGCCCGACTTCCACCACATCGTCGTCGAGACCCATCTGCCCTCGCCCATGAAGGAACACGTACACCTCTTCGATCTTCCGGTGTACGTGCCAGTAGCCGGCTTCCTCCCCCGGCTGCAGGGCATTCGCGGTCATCCCGATGTACTGCATCGTCAGTTCGTGATCCACGACACGACGCCCGTCCCGCGAACGCGCGGCGTCGAAGCCGCCGTGATGCGCTCGCCATTCCTCGAGCGCTCCGATCTCCACCACCTGATAGCCGCTCATGCGTGCTCTTCCTGTCCGGCCGTTGTCCCTGTCATGGCCGCGGCCCCTGTCACCGTGAGATCCCACGCCGCATCCGTTCGCCGATACACGATCCGCGTGTGATCACGGTCGGCCGCCCCTTGCCAGAACTCGACGCGGGTCGGCACGAGCCTCCATAGGGCCCAGTCCCCCGGCGCGATGCCCGCCCTGGCCGCCGCAGACCGCGCCGCGAGATCGGCTGCGCTCTCGGCCTCGCCGGCCTCCTGGACCCGTCCACGTACACGGACGGCTCGCGCCAGCGGCTGCCACCAGAAGTTCAGCGCTCCGGCAGGGGTGCTCGCGAGCTGTGGCCCTTTGCGAGACGAACGCGCACCGGCGAAGGCCCACCCTCGCTCATCGACGTTCTTGAGGATCAACGTCCGAGCATCCGGTATGCCGTCTCCGTCGACCGTCGCCAGGGTCGCCGCATGGGGTTCGGCGACTCCGACGGAAGCCGCATGTCGGATCCAGTCCAGGAAGAGCGGAACCGGGTCGACGGGAAGTCCTGTGACATCGAGTGCTGGCGCGACGCCGGTGAGCGCCGCTTGTGCACGCAGCCAGCTCCCGGTGTCGGGCGATCGGGAGTCCGTCGGCATGTTCTCGACTATGCCACGTCCTCAGCCGCCTGAGAATCGGAGCGCGCGCTCGGGCAGCACCCGCTTCGGTCGGGAGGCGACTCCGACGTCAGGCGAGCTCGATGAGGTCCTGGTACTCCTGGCTCCAGATGTCCTCGACGCCGTCGGGCAGGATCAGCACACGCTCGGGGTTGAGCGACTGCACCGCCCCCGGATCGTGGGACACGAGCACGACCGCACCTTCGTAGTGTGCGAGCGCACCGAGGATCTCTTCACGAGAGGCCGGATCGAGGTTGTTGGTCGGCTCATCGAGCAGCAGCAGGTTCGCCGACGACACGACGAGCGTCGCGAGCGACAGACGCGTCTTCTCCCCACCGGACAAGACTCCTGCAGGCTTGAGCACATCGTCGCCTGTGAACAGGAACGACCCGAGCACCTTGCGCGCCTCGGTCTCGGTGATGTGCGGAG
>NZ_QOAY01000254.1:3519-11077 GCF_003314775.1 Microbacterium sp. H6
CCGAGACCATGTTCTCGAGCACCGAGCGGTTCACGTCGAGGTTCTCGTGCTCCTGGGCGTAGTAGCCGACCTTGAGGCCGTGTCCCGGCTCGAGCTGCCCGGTGTCGGGCTGATCGACGCCGGCGAGCATCCTCAGCAACGTGGTCTTGCCCGCACCGTTGAGCCCGAGGACGACGACCTTGGAGCCGCGATCGATCGCCAGGTCGACATCGGTGAAGATCTCGAGCGACCCGTACGACTTCGAGAGGCCGGACGCCATCATCGGGGTCTTGCCGCAGGGTGCCGGCTTCGGGAAGCGCAGCTTCGCGACCCGGTCTTCCTGACGCACCTCATCGAGCCCCGCCAGCAGCTTCTCCGCACGCGCGATCATCTGATGCGCCGCAGCGGCCTTCGAGGCCTTCGCACCGAAGCGGGCCGCCTGCAGCTGCAGGGTCGTGGCCTTCTTCTCGGCGTTCGCGCGCTCCTTCTTGCGGCGCTCCTCATCGGCCACCCGCTGACGCAGGTAGTTCTTCCAGTTCATGTTGTACGTGTCGATGACCTGACGGTTCGCGTCGAGGTAGAACACGCGGTTGACCGTCTCGCCGACGAGCTCGACATCGTGGCTGATCACGATCAGCCCGCCCTTGTACCCCTTGAGGAACTCGCGCAGCCACACCACGCTGTCGGCATCGAGGTGGTTGGTCGGCTCGTCGAGGATCATCGTCTGCGCGTCGGAGAAGAGGATGCGCGCGAGCTCGATGCGGCGACGCTGTCCACCGGAGAGGGTCGACAGCGGCTGGTCGAGGATGCGGTCGGGGAGCGAGAGGTTGTTGGCGATCGACGCCGCCTCCGCCTCCGCCGCATAGCCGCCCTGGGCCTCGAATTGCTCGGTGAGGCGGGCGTAGCGCTTCATGGCCTTGTCGGCCACTGCGGGGTCGTCCGACCCCATCGCGAGGGCCGCCTCCGTCATCCCGAGGTTGAGCTGACCGAGCCCACGGGCGTCGAGGATGCGCGTGCGCGCGAGGTCTTCGGGGTTGCCCGAACGCGGGTCCTGCGGAAGGTAGCCCAGTTCGCCGGAGCGGGTCACGCTTCCGCCGGACGGCAGCACATCGCCGGCGAGCACCTTGGTGAGCGTGGTCTTCCCGGCCCCGTTGCGGCCGACGAGTCCGATCTTGTCTCCGTCGGCGACGCGGAACGAGACGTTCTCCATCAGCAGGCGCGCGCCAACGCGGATCTCGAGGTCGTGCACGGCAAGCACAGCGGACGTCCGTTCTTTCGGGGAGGGTGTTCGGCCGATCGGCCAGCCTCCCAGTATAAGCCGCGTCGCCGAGAGTCGCGGTCAGCAAGATCAACCTGGAGAGTGAGCACGCCGATACTCCGGTGGGATGCCGCCCCTCCCACTCCCCGAATACCGTGCCGGAGTGGACATCCTCAACGACCTGATCATGCAGGCGATCGCCTCACCCTGGCTGTACCTGGTGCTGTTCGCCGTCACCATCGTCGACGGCTTCTTCCCCCCGGTGCCCAGCGAGACCGTGCTCGTGGCCGCAGCCGCCGTGGCCGCCTCGACGGGAGAGGGGAATCTCCTTCTTCTCGGGGCAGTGGCTGCCATCGGGGCGGCGATCGGTGACAACGTCGCGTTCCTGATCGGACGAGGGCTGGGCACCACCCGCTTCGCGTGGATGCGCCGACCGCGCGTCGCCGCAGCGTTCGCGCATGCCCAACGCGCACTCGACCGCCGCAGCGCCACGCTGATCCTCGGTGCCAGATACATCCCCGTCGGAAGGGTGGCGGTCAACATGTCGGCCGGGGCTCTCGATTTCCCGTGGCGCCGGTTCCTCCCGTTGAGCCTGATCGCCGGAATCAGTTGGAGCGTGTTCAGCCTCGTCATCGGTCTGCTCGCGGGCGCCTGGATCAAGGACCAGCCTCTGCTCAGCGCGGGGCTCGGCATCGTCGTCGCGCTGCTCATCGGTCTGGTGATCGATCGGATCGCCGCCGCTCGCCGCCGCCGTGCCGCGGCGCCGCAACTGGCAGGATGAGAGCCATGGCACGCCGCCGCGAGCGTTCACCTCGCCGAACACGCATCAGCCGTCGCACCGCCGCCTTCGTGGCACTGTGCACGGCAGTGGTGGCGCTGTTCACGGTGCTCGTCTCGCTGCAGAGCGTCCTGTACGGCACACCCGTCCCGTTGTCGTTCATCCTCGGAGCGGCTCTGTGCGTCTCCCCGCTGCTGGCGATCTCTCATCCTCGCTGGGCCGTCGGCCTCTTCACGGCCGGGGCGCTCGCTCTCCCACTCACCGTCGTTCCCGAGCTCGCGATCGCGTCCCCATGGCCCTGGTCGGTCCCTGCGCTGCTGACATTCATCCTGTTCGTCGGAGTCGTCACATTCCTCCACGGTGCACGGCTCGGCGCGTTCGCTCTCATCCTCGGGGCCATCGCCTCGCTCCTCTCGCCGATGCTCCGCCCCGACATGGTGGCCGTGCCGGAATCGTCAGCCAGCGCCACGGCCGACCTCATCGTGACGACCTCCCTCGCCTCGGCCATGTTCCTGATCGCTTCGCTGATCGCCGGACGCGTCAGGGTGGCGGCCGAGCTTTCACGGGAGAGGGAGCACAGCGCGCTCGAGGAGGCCAGACGCGCACTCGTGGAAGAGCGCACGAGGATCGCTCGCGAGCTGCACGACGTCGTGGCACACAGCATGTCGGTGATCCAGGTGCAGGCCTCCACCGCGAAGTACCGCATCCCCGACCTGGATGACGTGGCCGTCGCGGAGTTCGAGGACATCGCCGCGACCGCACGGAGTTCGCTCGCCGAGATGCGGCGCATGCTCGGCGTGCTGCGCACCGAGGATCAGAGTGCCGAGCTCGCTCCGCAGCAGGGCATCGACGATATCCCCTCCCTGGTCGACAGCATCCGCCGCGCCGGCGTCGAGGTCGGACTCGTCCTGGAGGGTGGGGACGCCGCTACGGCGGCGACGCCCGCCGTCCAGATCGCCGCCTTCCGCATCGTCCAAGAGGCTCTGAGCAACGCCGTCCGTCACGCCCCTGGGGCACAGATCGCCGTGCGCGTGCGCGCCGAGTCCCGATCGATCCGGATCGTGGTGCACAACACCGCCCCGCCCCGCCTTCCGGACGGTCACGTGGGCGGATACGGTCTGCGCGGCATGCGGGAACGCGCGGAACTCCTCGGTGGGAGCCTCTCCGCCGGCCCCTCGAGCGACGGGGGCTGGGAGGTCGAGGCCGTCCTCCCGGTCAGCCCGAATGATCCCTCACCGGCCGACCTCCCTTCATCTGCCACTCCTCTCGATGCCACCCCTCGCGACACCGCCCTTCGCGACACCGCCCCTCACAACACCGCCCCTCACAACTCCGCCCCTCACAACAAGGAACGCTCGTGACGATCAACGTGCTCATCGCCGATGACCAGGCCATGGTCCGTGCCGGCTTCGGGGCGCTCCTCGACGCCCACGATGGCATCAGGGTGGCCGGCCAAGCGGCCGACGGTGCGGAGGCGGTCACGCTCGCGGCGCGCCTCGACCCCGACGTGATCCTCATGGACGTGCGGATGCCGGAACTGGACGGCATCGAAGCCACTCGTCGCATCCTCGGGCCTTCGTACCCCGCGGCGCATGTCCCCCGGATCATCATGCTCACGACGTTCGACATCGATGACTACGTGTACGACGCGCTCGAGGCCGGTGCCAGCGGTTTCCTACTGAAGGATGCGCTGCCGGAGGAGCTCGTGCACGCCGTGCGCGTCGTCGCCGGCGGTGATGCTCTCCTCGCTCCCAGCGTGACACGACGCATGATCGAGCAGTTCGCCGGACGCCGACCCCGGACTCCACGCGCAGCGACGGCGCTCGCCGACCTCACCGACCGCGAACGGGAAGTCCTCGTGCTCATCGGTCGAGGCCGCTCCAACACCGAGATCGCCGCCGAGCTGTTCATCGCCGAGCAGACCGTCAAGACACATGTGGGCAAGGTGCTCGCCAAGCTGAACCTCCGTGACCGCGTGCACGCCGTGATCCTGGCGTACGACACCGGGCTCGTCGAGCCTTCGTCCTGACGACGCATCGCCGCGACTCATCCCGTCGTAGGGGGTACGACGGGACCCGAGGGTGATGTCTCCGCCCGCACCACGTCCATAGTCTCCTGGAACATCGCTTCCGAGGAGGACTCATGGCCATCGTCCAGACACCGCCCGTCGCCGCCGGGCTGCGCACATCCCGCGATACGGGCATCGACTTCCTGCGGGCTCTCTGCGTGCTCGGGGTCGTGTTGCTGCACGCGATCATGGTGGGCGTCACGGTCGGCGATTCCGGTCCGATCTTCGAGAACGCCAGCGACGGCACCGCGTGGATCGCTCCGCTGAGCTGGCTCCTGCAGGTGATGCCGCTGTTCTTCGTGATCGGTGGATTCTCCGGATTCCTCGCGCATCAGCGCATGCGGCAGCGCGGCGGCACGGCGGTCGGATTCGTCGCCGGCCGCGTTCACCGACTGTTGCGCCCCGCGATCCTGACGATCGCGGTCGTCGGGCTCGCGCTCGCTCTGCTCACGATCTTCGGCGTTCCCGCCGACCTCATCGCGACGGCCGGGTTCCGTTATGGCCAGCCGCTCTGGTTCCTCGGGGTCTTCCTCCTCTGCCAGGCGCTTCTCCCCCTCTTCGCCGCCGCTCACCGCCGTGCGCCGCTGTGGACGATCGGCGCCCTTGCCGCTGCTGCGATCGCGATCGACGTCCTCCGCGGAGTCTCCGGCGTCGAGGGCCTGGGCTTCCTGAATCTCGCCTTCGTGTGGATGGCCCTCCAACAGCTCGGCTTCTTCCTCGCCGATGGACACATCGAGCGCCTCAGCCGACGGATCCGCATCGTTGCGGGCCTCGCGGCCGTCCTCGCGCTCATCATGACGTTCGCCGTCGGCGTCTACTCCGCCGACCTCATCGCGAACATCAATCCGCCGACGGCTGCCCTCCTCCTCGTGGGGGTCGCGCACACGAGCCTGCTCTCCCTGCACCGCGAGCGTCTCGAGCGATTCAGCCGACAGCCGCACGTGGCCGCGTTCACCGCCTTCGTGACGGTGCGGACCATGACGATCTACCTCTGGCACATGCCCGTGCTGCTGCTCATGGCGGGCTCGACGGCCGCGTTCGCACTCTTGACCGGCGCCGCGCTTCCGGCCCTGGACAGCGCGGCGTGGTGGTCGGGACGCCCGCTGTGGCTCGCGACCGCGCTCGCTCTCACGGCCGTCGTCGCCATCGCGTTCACGCGGTTCGAATCGCAGGCCGCACCCGCCGCCGCGTCTTCGCCCGGTCGCATCGTCGCCAGCGCTCTCAGCGCCCTGGTCGGGATCGTCCTGCTGCTGGTCCTCGGCACGTCCGTCGCAACCGCCCTGATCGCACTCGCGCTGATCGCTGGTTCTCTGCGGCTGGCTTCGCTCCCGACGCCACGGACCGCAAGGCAGCGACCGTCGACGGTCCCCGTCGCGCCGGCCCTCGTGTGAGTCAGCCGATGCCTCTGGCCGCCAGGGCGTCTCCGACATCATCCGCATGCTTCAGAGCGAGCACGAGCAACGGCACCACCGTGCGGATACCCAGCCGTGCACCACGAGCCTGCTCCGCCTCCCGCACGCGCACGGCGAACCCCGCGATCACCGGGACGGTCGTGAGGGTCAGGGAGATCGTCAGGGCCACCGCCTCGGGATCGACTCCGAGCCGACGCAACGGTCGCAGCAGCTGCTGCAGGACATCGAGCAGCGCCGACATCCTCGTGGTCAGAGTGAGCAGACCGGCGAGGAGCAGCACCGCGACCACACGTCCTGTGCTGATCCATGCCGCCTCGGGCGACACGAAGATCAGGAGCGCAGCTGCGAGCACGAGCACGATCCAGCGCAGGCGCCACGCCTCGGCGGCGAGCACGCGGAACGGGAGTCCACTCACGCGGTAGAGCCCCACCACCACGAAGAGCACGACCGCGATGCTCACCGGATCGTGCGGATACAGCGACAGGACGAGGGCTCCGATCGCCAGCATCCCCAGCTTGAGCGCGGCCGGCGCCCGATGCACGATCCCCGTCCCCGGGTGATACAGCGCGATCACGCGCACGCCTCCCGATACGCAGCGATCACACGCGAGGGCACGCCGGAGGTCACGATGCGTCCCTCGTCGAAGAGCAACGCGCTGTCGCAGCGAGAGGCCAGTTCGAGGTCGTGTGTGACGATGACGATCTGAGCCTGGATCCCGAGCAGCAGATCGGCGATGCGACGGGAATTGCGCAGATCGAGCAGGGTCGTCGGCTCGTCGGCGACGATCACATGTGGATCGGCGATCAGCACGGAAGCCAGGGCGAGCAGCTGCTTCTGCCCGCCGGACAGGGCGGCCGCCGGAACGTCCGCGTGCTCCGCCAGACCGTGCGTCTCGAGCGTCTCCCTCACGAGTTCGGACACCTCGGACTTCGGACGCCCTCGGAGCGAGAGCGCGAGGTCTTCGGCCGGAGTCGGCATCAGGATCTGCGCATCGGGGTTGGTGAAGACGAAACCGACGAGCTTGCGCACGGCGGCGCGGTCTCGGACGGTGTCGAGTCCGTGTACCGAGACGGTTCCGTCTCGCGGCGCGATGAGGCCGTTGAGGAGGCGCGCGAAGGTCGACTTGCCTGAGCCGTTGGCTCCGATCACCGCCGTCGTCCGTGCGGTCAACCCG
This sequence comes from Microbacterium sp. H6, assembly GCF_003314775.1. Taxonomy (NCBI): domain Bacteria; kingdom Bacillati; phylum Actinomycetota; class Actinomycetes; order Micrococcales; family Microbacteriaceae; genus Microbacterium; species Microbacterium sp. H6. The sequence goes on from NZ_QOAY01000254.1 coordinate 10,189, forward strand.
ACGCTGACGTCGTGCAGCACCATGCGCCCGTCGATCTCGACCGACACCCGGTCGAGGGTGATCGGAGCGGGTCCGATCGATGAGGAACTCTCCACCGCTGCTTCCTCCGCGTCGCACCTGAACACTGTTCACCTGAACGTCGTTCACTATAATCGGAGCATGAGCCCAGAGCCCAATCCGGCCCGACACGACCGCGACAGCGTGGCACGGAGCGCACTCGCCCTGCTCGATGAGGTAGGACTCGCCGACCTCTCCATGCGACGTATCGCCGCGGGCCTCGACCTGCAGCCGAGCGCCCTCTACTGGCACTTCGCGAACAAGCAGGAGCTGCTCGCCGAGCTCGCCGACCGGATCACCGCGTCGATACCGCACGGTGGAACGGACATCATCGTCACAGCGCGCGGCATCCGCGATGCCCTCTTCGCCTATCGTGACGGAGCCGAGCTGGTCCTCAGCACCTACGCACTCCAGCTCGGTTCCTCCACTGCGCAGAAGGCTCTGGTCGACACCCTGCGTGCACAGGGAGCCTCGGATGCCGAGGATCGAGGAATCGCCATCCTCCACTTCGTGCTGGGCCACGCCACGCTCGTGCAGCAGCGCATGCACGCCGACAGCCACGGCGCGCTCCCGGCCGCGGAGGATGCGGATGTCACCGCCGGACTCGACCGCGTCTTCGACCTCGGGGTCGCCGCCCTCGCGGGAGCGCTCAGGTCGCCGGAGACTCGGCCGCGTGCCCGAGCCTGAGACCGGGCACCACAGCCAGCGCCACGAGGGCGATGCAGAACCCGAAGACGGCGCTGAACGCCCCGGCCCCGCCGCCGAGCGTCGCCACACCGAGACCCGCCAGCGCGATCGCGACAGCCGATCCTGAGGCGTCCGAGATCGACAA
>NZ_QOAY01000254.1:11167-19309 GCF_003314775.1 Microbacterium sp. H6
GCGGACGAGTTGAACCCCTGATTGGTCTCGTTCGAGTACGCGAGCGTCAACACGGTCAGGCGCGGGTAGAGCAGGCCCATCCCGCCGCCGGCGAATGCCCAGCCGACGACCACCAGAGCGGGCGAGACATCGAAGACCGTAGCGAAGAGCACGCACAGCATCGCGATCAGCAGCGAGCCCAGGCTGATCGCCGTGATGCGGCGGTTGCCCAGACGCTCTCCGAACCGCCCCTGCAGGGCTGAGGCGGTTGCCCACGCCAGTGCCGCCAGCATCAGGGCGATGCCCGCCCAGGTCGCACTGAAGTCGAACTTCCTCATGAGCAGATACGGGATGTAGGCCTCCGTGGCGAAGAACGCACCGGCGACGATGCCGCGCATCAGCACGACGCTGGGCAACCCGGGTCCGGCTCGAAGCGTACCCCGTGGCAACAGCGGCAGCACCGCGAACCCGATCGCCAGCACGGCTCCGATCGCGACGGGCCACCCGATCGACGGCTCCATCTCGGCCGAGAAGCCGATGACGACCGCGAGTACCGCCACCACCACTGCGAGCAGCAGCCGGACGACGAGCGCCCTCCGATCCTGCGGTTCCCCCTGCCCCAGGTCGACCCCACGGAGCCGCACCGCGATCATGAGGAAAGCCGAAGCGGTGAGCACGGCCACGCCGAGGAAGGCCCAGCGCCAGTCGAGATACTCGGCGACGGCTCCCGCGAGGAACGGACCGACCATCGACGGGACGACCCAAGCCGCGGCGAAGGCGGCGAAGATGCGCCCGTGCAGGTGAGGCGGGTACAGCCGCGCCACCACGACATAGAGCGCGACCGTCTGTCCACCCGTCCCCAGCCCCTGCACCAGTCGCCCGATCAGGAACTGGTGCATCGTGACGGCGAAGCCCGAGATCAGCAGGCCGACGATGAAGAGCGACACGGCGACGTACAGCGCGCCGCGGGGACCCCGGGCGTCCGACCATGCTCCGGTCGCGACCATGCCGATCACGCTCGTGGCCAGCGTCCCCGCGAAGGCGACGGCGTAGAGCGCCTCTCCATTCAGGGCCGCGCTCACGATGGGCATGACGGTCGTGACGGCGAGAGCCTCGATCGCCGCGAGGAAGATCAGTGCGACCGCGCCGAGGGTCACCCAGATGCGGTGACGATCCCAGATCGTCGCGGCCTCGGACGGGGCGGTCATCGGCCGACGAGCGACGCGATGCGCTCGATGGCCTCGGTGAGGATCTCCGGACTGGTGCCGAAGTTCAACCGCACGTGGCCTGCGCCCTCCGCGCCGAAGGCGGGCCCGAAGTGCAGGGCGACCTTCGCGTCCTTCAGGATCCGTCTGGCCGGGTTGTCGCCCCACTCCAACGCGGTGAGGTCGATCCACGCCAGGTAGCCGGCATCGGGAATGCGGTACCGCGCTCCGGGGAGGTGCGCGGCGAGCAGATCCCCGAGCAGCAGGCGGTTCTCGTCCAGAGTGCGCAGCAGCCCGTCGAGCCACTCGTCGCTCTCCTCCGAGAACGCAGCGACGGCGGCGAGCAGACCGAACTGCCCGGTGCGCCATTCGACCTCGACCGGGAGTCCGCGCACCACGGCGCTCGTCTCGTCGTCGGCCGTGACCATGAGGGCGCATTTGAGCCCGGCGAGGTTGAAGGCCTTGCTCGCGCTCACGAGCGCGTACCCCACCCGCTGCGCGACATCACTCACCGCGAGGAAAGGTGTGAACCCCGAACCCGGCTGGGCGAGCGGCGCGTGGATCTCGTCCGACACCACGGCGACACCGAACTCGTCGGCGAGCTCCGCGAGAGCAGTGAGGCTGTCGCGTCCGTGCACCGTACCGGTGGGGTTGTGGGGGTTGCAGAGCAGGATGGCCGTCGCTCCGTCTTCGAAGGCGGCGCGGATCCCGTCCAGATCCAGCTCCCACCGGGTCCCGGTGTCGCGGAAGGGAACCCGCTCCACCTCCGCACCGGCTTCGGCGACCAGGTCGTAGAAGGGCGGATAGACCGGCGGCGTCACGACCACGCGCTCCCCCGGCTGCGTGACACGGCGCAGGATCTCGACGATCCCCATGCTCACATCCGCCGTGCTGCGGATTCGCGCGGGGTCGGGCTCCCACCCGTAACGGCGGGATGCGAAGTCCGAGAAGGCCTGCGCAAGAGGGGTCCTCGACGCCATATAGCCGGTGTCGCCGATCTCGACCGCACGCTGCAGGGCCGCCGTGATGGCAGGCGCGAGAGGGAAGTCGGTCTCGGCGACGAACAGGGGAAGCACGTCGGCCGGATACTCCCGCCACTTCTCGCTCGTCCGCTCGCGAAGCTCGGCCAAGGGCAGGGCTTTCACCTGAAGCATTCGTTCTCCCGAGTCTCGCCCCGCACCGGTGCGGAGTCAGCGAAGCGGGCGCGTAGTCGCGCCCGCTTCGTCCTGCTTGACGTTCTGTGCGGTCAGATCGCGAATCCGAGAGCGCGCATCATGTCGCGCCCGTCGTCCGTGATCCGCTCCGGACCCCACGGGGGCATCCAGACCCAGTTGATCCGGAAGCGATCGACGACGCTGTCCAGAGCCTGAGCGGTCTGATCCTCGAGGACGTCGGTGAGCGGGCAGCCGGCGCTGGTCAGCGTCATGTGGATGACGAGAGCGTCGTTCTCGTCATCCCAGGCGAGGTCGTAGATGAGGCCGAGGTCGACGACGTTGATCCCGAGCTCGGGGTCCATGACGTCTTTGAGAGCCTCGGTGACCGCGTCGTACTTCTCGTCCGTGAGGGTCGCTGTCATGCGATCAGCCTACGCCTCGATGGGGGCTGCGGGGTCGAGGAAACGGTCGTATCCCTCGTTCTCCAGCCGGTCTGCGAGCTCGGGGCCGCCCTCTTCGACGATCTTTCCCGCGACCACCACGTGGACGAAGTCGGGGCGGATGTAGCGGAGGATGCGGGTGTAGTGCGTGATCAGCAGCACGCCGAGTCCGGTGGACTCCTTCGCGCGGTTGACGCCCTCGGAGACGATCTTGAGCGCGTCGACGTCGAGGCCGGAGTCGGTCTCGTCGAGCACGGCGAACTTCGGCTTCAGCACCTCGAGCTGGAGGATCTCGTGGCGCTTCTTCTCGCCACCGGAGAAACCCTCGTTGACGTTGCGCTGCGCGAACTTCGGGTCCATGCGCAGGTTCGACATGGCCTCCTTGACGTCCTTGGTCCAGCCGCGGATCGCCGGCGCTTCGCCGTCGAGGGCGGTCTTGGCCGTGCGGAGGAAGTTCGTCACCGTCACGCCGGGGATCTCCACCGGGTACTGCATCGCGAGGAACAGGCCGGCACGGGCCCGCTCGTCGACGCTCATCTCCAGCACGTCCTGACCGTCGAACGTGATCGAACCGGACGTCACCGTGTACTTCGGGTGACCGGCGATCGTGTACGCCAGCGTGGACTTGCCGGAGCCGTTGGGGCCCATGATCGCGTGGGTCTCCCCCGTGTTCATGGTGAGGTTGATTCCGTTGAGGATCGGGGTGGTCCCCGCCTCGGTCTCGACCGTCACATGCAGGTCGCGGATCTCGAGAACAGACATTCTTCAGACTTCCTTAATCACAGTCGGATCGATGAGCACGTCGTCGCCGTCGATCTGGACGACGTAAACCGGGACCGGCTCATACGCGGGGAGATTCTGGGGCTTGCCGGTGAGGAGGGAGAACGCGGAGCCGTGTGCCCAGCACTCCACCGTGTCGCCCTCAACGAAGCCCTCGGACAGCGAGATGTCGCCGTGCGTGCAGGTGTCGCCGATGGCGTGGATCACTCCTTCGCCGTCCTTGATCACCGTGATGGGCACGCCGCTCGGGTCCACGCGCAGCGGTGTGTCCTGTTCGAGGTCGGAGACTCCGCAGACGCGTTCGGCGGTCATGCGCTCACCTCGGCGAGCTCCGCCTCGATGGCCGCCAGCAACTCGGTCTCGAGGGTGGGGATGCCGAGGCGCTGCACGATATCGGTGAGGAATCCGAGCACGACCAGACGACGGGCCTCCTCCTCGGTGATGCCGCGGGCCTGAAGGTAGAAGAGCTGCTCGTCGTCGAAACGACCGGTCGCACTCGCGTGCCCGGCTCCCAGGATGTCGCCGGTCTCGATCTCGAGGTTCGGGATCGAGTCGGCACGAGCACCCTCGGTCAGCACCAGGTTGCGGTTCGCCTCGTAGGAGTCGGTGCCTGTTGCGTCGGCACCGATCAGCACGTCGCCGATCCAGACGCTGTGTGCGTCCTCGCCCTGCAGCGCGCCCTTGTAGAGCACGTCGCCCTTGGTGTGCGCACCCTTGTGGTGCAGGTAGACCTGGCTCTCGAGGTGCTGACCGCCGTCGGCATAGGACAGCCCGTAGAGGTATCCCTCGGATCCGGCGCCCGTGAGCTCGACGCTCGGGTTCACGCGCACGACACCGCCGCCGAAGCTGATGACGAAGTGCTTCAGCGTGGCATCGGCACCGACGGTGGCCTGGTGAGCCGCGGCGTGCACCGCGTCATCGTCCCAGCGCTGCAGGCTGATGACGGTCAGGCTCGCGCCGTCGCGCACGATGATCTCGACGTTCTGCGCGTACTGCGCGGAACCGGAGTGGTCGAGCACGACGGTGCCGCGCGAGTGCGGCTTCGCCTCGATGAGGATCTGACCGAACGCACGCTTATCGGCGCCCGTGCCCGTGATCGGGACCACGACCGGCTCGTCGAGCTCTGCCTCAGCCGGGAGCTGGATGTGCAGTCCACGCGGGCCATGCTTCCAGGCGAGGGCGCTGGAGAGATCTTCAGGACGGAAGAACTCCCCGTAGGGCCCTTCCTCATCCGAGGAGGGCTCCAGGAACGCCTCGACAGCGTCGAGACCGTAGGTCACGGCGTTCTCCTCGCCCGGCTCATCGGAGAAGAGTCCGGCGAGCTTCGCCACCGGCGTGTGCTTCCAGTTGACCTCGCGTCCGGTCGGTGCTCCGAAGTCGGACGGTTCGAACGAGTGCGGCCGCTCGGAGCGGGTCTGCACCGGGACGAAGCCCGCCGCCGCGACCTGAGCCGCAGGGTCGATGTGCGCGTTCGTGTGCTGCGCCTCACTGGGCGCTGTCGTCGAGGCCGCCATTTAGCCGACCGATCCTTCCATGCCCATCTCGATGAGCTTGTTCAGTTCCATGGCGTACTCCATCGGCAGTTCTCGGGCGATCGGCTCGATGAAACCGCGCACGATCATCGCCATGGCCTCGTCCTCGGGCATACCGCGGGACTGCAGGTAGAAGAGCTGCTCCTCGCTGACCTTGGAGACCGTGGCCTCGTGGCCCAGCTGCACGTCATCGACGCGGATGTCGATGGCCGGGTAGGTGTCGGAGCGCGACTTCGTGTCCACGAGCAGGGCATCGCAGCGCACGGTGTTCGCGGAGTGGTGCGCAGCGGCATCGACACGGACCTCGCCGCGGTAACCGGCACGGCCGCCTCCGCGTGCGATCGACTTCGAGACGATCGACGACTGCGTGTACGGCGCCATGTGGATCATCTTCGCGCCAGCGTCCTGGTGCTGACCGGGTCCGGCGAAGGCGACGGACAGGGTCTCGCCCTTCGCGTGCTCGCCCATCAGGTAGATCGACGGGTACTTCATCGTCACCTTGGAGCCGATGTTGCCGTCGACCCACTCCATGGTCGCGCCTTCGTAAGCCACGGCACGCTTGGTGACGAGGTTGTACACGTTGTTCGACCAGTTCTGGATCGTCGTGTAGCGCACACGGGCGTTCTTCTTCACGATGATCTCGACGACGGCCGAGTGCAGGGAGTCCGACTTGTAGATCGGGGCCGTGCAGCCCTCGATGTAGTGGACGTAGCTGTCCTCGTCGGCGATGATCAGGGTCCGCTCGAACTGGCCCATGTTCTCGGTGTTGATGCGGAAGTAGGCCTGCAGCGGGATCTCGACGTGCACGCCCTTGGGGACGTAGACGAACGATCCGCCCGACCAGACAGCGGTGTTCAGCGCGGCGAACTTGTTGTCACCGGCGGGGATGACCGTGCCGAAGTACTCCTCGAAGAACTCGGGGTGCTCGCGCAGAGCGGTGTCGGTGTCCATGAAGATGACGCCCTGGGCCTCGAGGTCCTCGCGGATCTGGTGGTACACGACCTCGGACTCGTACTGCGCGGCGACTCCGGCGACCAGGCGCTGACGCTCGGCCTCGGGGATCCCGAGACGCTCGTAGGTCTCGCGGATCTCGGCGGGGAGGTCTTCCCACGTCTGCGCCTGCTTCTCGGTGGAGCGGACGAAGTACTTGATGTTGTCGAAGTCGATCTCGCTGAGGTCTGCACCCCACGTCGGCATCGGCTTGCGCCCGAAGAGCTGGTATCCCTTGAGCCGGGTCTTCAGCATCCATTCGGGTTCGTTCTTGAGGCTCGAGATCCCCCGGACGACATCTTCGGAGATGCCGCGTTTCGCGATGGCACCCGCAGCATCCTCATCGTGCCAGCCGAATTCGTACACCCCCAGACCGTCAAGCTCCGGGCGGTCGATCAGCACATCCGACATCCAACACTCTCCTCACAGGTCCCAAACGGTGTCATCCGCCCCGACACACCTGATCCCCGTCGAGTCTGCGGGAGCGGGTGCCGTTGGTGGGCCCTCATCACCGGCGCTTCCATCGCGCCTAAACTGTTGACGATGCTTCAGCGCTGTCAGCGCCCATCGCAACAATCCGATTCTACAGGTTCCGCCTGGCGGACGGGCCATGCCCGCCACGTCTCGCGCGGTCCGGAGGACTTATGCCCGAGACGTTGATCCCCACCACCTCGACGACGCGAGGGGTCGCTCCTCGTTCCGCGTCCTGGGGGCGTGCGTTGACGGTCTTCGCGTGGTTGTCGTTCCTCAGCGAGACCATCATCATCGGCACCGGCGGAGCCGTCCGCCTCACCGGTTCGGGCCTCGGATGCTCGGACTGGCCGCTGTGCACCCCGGACTCCCTCGTTCCCATCCTCGAGGTGCAGGGCATCCACGGGATCATCGAGTTCGGCAACCGCCTGATGACCGGTGTCGTCGGGATCATCGCCCTCGTCGTCGTGCTGCTGGTGCTGCACCTGTTCACCGGAAAGCGCGGCCTCGTCAACGCGCTCTGGTTCGCCTTGGGCGGGATCGTCGCGGCTGCCGCCGCGTTCGCCATCGCCGCTCCTCTGCACTTCCCCGCCTCGCCGATCGCCCTGGGGGTGCTGCTGGTCGCCGTGATCGCTGCGGCAGTCCGCTCCGTGCGCTCGACTCCCACCAGGCGCGACCTCGTCCTGCTCGCCTGGCTCGTGCTGATCGGCGTCGTCGCGCAGGCCCTCGTCGGCGGCATCACCGTCCTGACCGGGCTGAACCCGTTCATCGTCGGTTTCCACTACACGTCGTCGCTGCTGCTCGTCTGCATCACCGCGGCGTTCCTGGTGCGGCTCCGGACGCCCGCCGGCCCGCGAGAGCGCGCAGTGCCCGCCTGGTTCGCAGCCGTGACCCACGTGACGGGCCTCGCACTCGCCGTCACGATCGTGTTCGGCGTCCTCACGACGGGGTCGGGACCGCATTCCGGTGACGCCGACGTCCTGCGCCACGGCTTCGACGCGACGGTGCTTGCGCACGTGCACTCCTGGCCCGGCTACATCCTCGCCGCGCTGGTCGTCTTCCTGACGGTGACCGCCTGGGTACAGCGTCTGGAGCCCCGCCGCTGGCTCCTCGTCCTCGTGCTCGCGATCCTCGTCCAGGTCGGTGTGGGCGTGTGGCAGGCACGAGAGGGCCTCCCCCCGCTCCTCGTCGGGATCCACATGGTGCTGGCCTCGCTCTCGGCAGCCACCTACACGGTCGTCGTGCTGCATCTGAAGCGCACGGCCGCCGTCGAGGACTGATCTCCGCACAGTCGACTCATAGCTCCCGCATCGCGGGCTCATCAGCGCATCCGCAAGGGTGGGTGTCATGAACAAGTCACTCACTCGAAGCATCGGATTCTGGCTGCTCCTGGTCGTCTCCCTCGCCACGACGGCCGTCGGCGCCTGGCTGATCTCCGGTCAGATCGCCACGATGACGACCACGCTGCTGGATGGCACCGCCACCGGCGTCGAGGTCTACGTCGGACAGTCGCTCGTCGTCGTGGGTGCCGGAGTGCTCGCCGCAGGGATCGTCGGCATCCTGCTCACGCTCGGACTCGTCGCCGCCCGCG
>NZ_QOAY01000254.1:19333-27621 GCF_003314775.1 Microbacterium sp. H6
TCGTCGCGTCCCCCGCTCCTGCAGTCGTCGAGGCGATCGACTGGACCGCCGCCCCCGACGAGACGCACGCTCCTGTCACGGACACCGCTTCGCCCGTCACGGACACTGCGGCGGACGCCGACGCGGGATCCGACGCCGCTGCGGCGCCGGCGGCCGCGCTCGATGACGCGCCGGCGAAGGACGCGAACTCAGACGACTCCCCGTCGATCACCCGCTGAGCGCCTGTGCGCAGGTGATCCCTGAGCACAGAACGACGGAGCGGCGCCGAGGACATCCTCGGCGCCGCTCCGTCGTTCTGGGAGACCAGCCTCCCTGCGTCAGGTCAGAAAGGAAGCAGCGGGTCGACCGCGACCGCGACGAAGATCAGCGTCAGGTATGTGATGGACGCGTGGAACACGCGCATCGGACGCGGCTCGGTCCCGTGGACGGCGCGGTTGTAGAGACGGTGCGATTCGTAGATGAACCATCCACCGAACACGGCGGCTGACACCGTGTACACGAGTCCCATGCCGGCGATCGGCACCAGGAGGAGCGAGCAGGCGACGGTGGCCCACGCGTAGAGGATCACCTGGAGGCCGACCTGGGAGGCGTTGCGCGTGACACCCAGCATGGGGACGTCGACGTCTTCGTAGTCGTCCTTGTACTTCATCGACAGCGGCCAGTAGTGCGGCGGCGTCCACAGGAAGACCAGGAGGAACAGGATGAAGGCGGGCCAGTCGAGCGAGCCGGTGACCGCCGACCACCCGATCAGCACGGGGAAGCAGCCGGCGATACCGCCCCAGATGATGTTCTGCTCGGTACGGCGCTTGAGGATCATCGTGTAGATCACGACGTAGAAGAAGATGGCCGTCGCCGACAGCGCAGCGGTGAGCCAGTTGGTCGTCAGCAGGAGCCAGCCCGTGGAGGCGACCGCCAGCGTCCAGGAGAAGATCAGCGCGCCACGCGGGCTGACCTCGCCCGTGACGAGCGGACGGTTCTCGGTGCGATGCATGTGCGCGTCGATGTCGCGATCGAGGTACATGTTGAAGGACGCCGCCGAACCGGCGCTCATCGAGCCGCCGATGACGGTGGCCAGCACGAGCCACAGGTTCGGCATTCCTCCCTGCGCAAGGAACATCACCGGCACGGTGGACACGAGCAGGAGCTCGAGGACACGCGGCTTGGTGAGGGTGATATAGGCCTTCACCGTGCGACCGACGGACGACTTCCTCACGGTCTGATCAGACATCGTCGAGATCTCGATCGCCTCCTCCGCACGTGTGACCGGACAACCTCTCCAGTGTATGACACGGGATGACGTGTTCCGGCTCCCGGTCCCGCGTAGTGCGACTCACGTCACCGCTATGCTGAAACCACTCGCGCGCCCGGCGATGTGCACCTCACCGTGAAGTCGCGGACCTGCCAGGGAATACGGGCGCCCTCGAAACTGTCGGAAAGGGCATGAACGTGTCGGAATTGCAGTGGGATGAGATCGATCGACGCGCGGTGGACACCGCACGGATCCTGGCGGCCGATGCCGTCGAGAAGGTCGGCAACGGTCACCCCGGCACCGCGATGAGCCTCGCTCCCGCCGCGTATCTCCTGTACCAGCGCGTTCTGCGCCACGACCCGACCGATGTCGACTGGCTGGGGCGCGACCGCTTCATCCTGTCGGCCGGCCACTCGTCGCTCACCCAGTACGTCGAGCTCTACCTCGGCGGCTTCGGGCTCGAGCTCGACGACCTCAAGGCCCTCCGTACGTGGGGTTCCCTCACGCCGGGCCACCCGGAGTACGGCCACACCAAGGGCGTCGAGATCACGACCGGTCCTCTCGGGCAGGGCCTGGCCTCCGCCGTGGGCTTCGCCTACGCCGCACGCTACGAGCGCGGCCTGTTCGATCCCGAGGCCGCTGCGGGCACGAGCCCGTTCGACCACTTCGTGTACGTGATCGCCGGCGACGGCGACCTGCAGGAGGGCGTGACCAGCGAGGCCTCGTCGCTCGCGGGCCACCAGCAGCTCGGCAACCTGATCGCGATCTACGACTCCAACCAGATCTCCATCGAGGACGACACGAACGTCGCCTTCACCGAGGACGTCGCCGCTCGCTACGAGGCCTACGGCTGGCAGGTGCAGGTCGTCGACTGGAAGAAGTCCGGCGAGTACGTCGAGGACGTCGCCGAGCTGTACGCGGCGATCGAGGCTGCGAAGGGTGAGACGTCGAAGCCGTCGCTGATCATCCTCAAGACGATCATCGGCTGGCCGTCGCCCGGCAAGCGGAACTCCGGGAAGATCCACGGTTCCGCGCTCGGTGCGGATGAGCTCGCCGCGACCAAGAAGGTCCTGGGCTTCGACCCCGAGGAGCACTTCGCGGTCGCCGACGACGTGATCGAGCGCACTCGCGGGCTCGCCGCCCGTGCGGCCGAGGTGCGTGCGTCCTGGCAGGAGTCGTTCGACGCGTGGGCCGCCGCCAACCCGGAGAAGAAGGCCCTTCTCGACCGCCTCGAAGCACGCGAACTGCCCACCGACATCGCTGCCGCGCTCCCCGTGTTCGAGGCCGGCAAGGAGGTCTCGACCCGCGCCGCGTCCGGTCAGGTCATCAACGCCCTCGCTGCGGAGCTTCCGGAGCTGTGGGGCGGTTCCGCCGACCTCGCCGAGTCGAACCTCACCACGATCAAGGGCGCCCCGTCGTTCATCCCCGCTGAGTGGTCGACGCATGAGTGGTCAGGAAACCCCTACGGTCGCGTGCTGCACTTCGGCATCCGTGAGCACGCTATGGGCGCGATCATCAACGGCATCGTCCTGCACGGCCCGACCCGGGCGTTCGGTGGTACGTTCCTGATCTTCAGCGACTACATGCGTCCGCCCGTCCGTCTGGCCGCCCTCATGAACGTGCCCAGCATCTTCGTCTGGACCCACGACTCCGTCGCCCTCGGCGAGGATGGCCCGACGCATCAGCCGATCGAGCAGCTCGCCACGCTTCGTGCGATCCCGAACTTCACGGTCGTGCGCCCGGCTGACGCGAACGAGACCGCTGCGACCTGGTTGGAGATCCTCCGTCGTCACGAAGGCCCCGCCGGCATCGCACTGACGCGTCAGAACATCCCGGTGTTCGAGCGCGGCGATGGTGCTGCCGAAGGCGACACCTTCGCCTCCGCCGACAACGCCGCAAAGGGCGCCTACGTTCTCGCCGAGGCGCCGAACGGCACGCCGGACGTCATCATCGTCGCCACCGGGTCCGAGGTGCAGCTGGCGGTCAACGCCCGTGAGGCTCTCGCCGCCGAGGGCGTGAACGTGCGCGTGGTCTCCGCTCCGTCGCTGGAGTGGTTCGACGAGCAGGACGCCGAGTACCGCGAGAGCGTGCTCCCGGCAGCAGTCACCGCCCGCGTGTCGGTCGAAGCGGGCTCCGTGCTCAGCTGGCGCGGCATCGTGGGCGACCGCGGCCGCTCGGTCGGCATCGACCACTTCGGCGCCTCCGCCGACTACAAGACCCTCTTCGAGAAGTTCGGCATCACCACCGAGGCCGTCATCGCGGCCGCCCGCGAGACCATCGCGGCCAACAGCACCAAGGAGAACGCATGAGCACCCCCACCGCGCAGCTCGCCGCCGCAGGCGTCAGCATCTGGCTCGACGACCTCTCCCGCACCCGCATCTCCTCCGGCAACCTGCAGAACCTCATCGACACGAAGAATGTCGTCGGCGTCACCACGAACCCGACGATCTTCGCCAACGCGATCACCGACAAGAACGACACGTCGTACGACGCGCAGGTCACTGAGCTCGCCGGCTCCGGTGCCACCGCGGAGGAAGCGGTCTTCGCTGCCACCACGCAGGACGTCGCCGCAGCCCTCGACGTGTTCCGCCCCGTGTGGGAGGCCTCCGACCACGTCGACGGCCGCGTCTCGATCGAGGTCTCCCCCGACCTCGCGCATGACACCGCGGGTACCGTCGCGCAGGCCAAGGAGCTGTGGGCCAAGATCGACCGCCCCAACCTGCTCGTCAAGATCCCCGCGACCAAGGCGGGGCTTCCGGCCATCGCCGAGGCCATCGGCGCCGGCATCAGCGTCAACGTGACGCTGATCTTCAGCCTGGAGCGCTACGCCGAGGTCATCGACGCATACCTGACAGGGCTCGAGACCGCGAAGGCGGCGGGCATCGACCTGTCGACCATCCACTCGGTCGCCTCGTTCTTCGTGTCGCGCGTCGACACCGAGACCGACAAGCGCCTCACCGCGATCGGCACTCCCGAGGCGGAAGCACTCAAGAGCAAGGCAGGCCTCGCCAACGCCCGCCTCGCGTACGAGCTGTTCGAGAAGACGTTCGCCGGAGATCGCGCCACGGCGCTGCTCGGCGCGGGGGCGAATCTGCAGCGCCCGCTGTGGGCGTCGACCGGCGTCAAGGACCCGGCTCTTCCCGACACCCTCTACGTCACCGAGCTCGTCGCCCAGGGCGTCGTCAACACCATGCCGGAGAAGACGCTCGACGCCACCTTCGACCACGGCGTCGTCACCGGTGACACCATCACCGGCGGCTACGACGACGCCCGCGCCGTGTTCGCGGGGATCGCCGAGCTCGGCATCGACTTCACCGACATCACACAGGTGCTCGAGGACGAGGGGGTCGCGAAGTTCATCGACTCCTGGCACGATCTGCTCGCGCAGGTCACCGAGGCTCTGGAGTCGCAGCGATGACCTTCTCGATCCACACGTCCGGCGCCGCGCGCGCCGCGATCGACGAGACGGTTCCCGCCCTCGTCCACGACCTCGTCGCCTCCCGCATCACCAGTGGCGACGCGACGCTCTGGGGTCCTGCGGCGGAGGCGGAAGCGTCTGTGCGACTCGGATGGGTGGAGGCCGTCTCCGTCTCGCGTCCCCTCGTCGCCGAGATCGTCGCGCTCCGCGCCGACCTCAACGCCAAGGGCGTCACCCGGGTCGTGCTGGCCGGCATGGGAGGCTCCTCGCTCGCGCCCGAGGTCATCGCGCAGACGGCCGGCGTGCCGCTGACGATCCTCGACTCGACCGCTCCCGGCCAGGTGCTCGCCGCCCTCGATGAAGGGCTCGCCGACACGGTGCTGGTCGTGTCGTCGAAGTCGGGCTCCACCGTCGAGACCGACTCCCAGCGCCGCACGTTCGAAGCCGCGTTCCGCGATCTCGGGATCGACCCCGTCGAGCGCATCGTGGTCGTCACCGATCCCGGCTCACCGCTCGACGCCTCCGCCCGCGAGGCCGGATACCGCGTCTTCAACGCGGACCCGAACGTCGGCGGCCGCTACTCGGCGCTCACCGCCTTCGGGCTGGTGCCGTCGGGACTCGCCGGCGTCGACATCGACGAGCTTCTGAACGAGGCCGAGGCTTCGCTGCTCGAGGTCGCCGTCGACTCGGCCGAGAACCCCGCTCTGCGACTGGGGGCGGCGATCGCGGCCACGAACCCGCGACGCGACAAGCTCGGTCTGATCACCGATGGCACGCACATCAAGGGCCTGCCGGACTGGATCGAGCAGCTCATCGCCGAGTCCACCGGCAAGGAGGGCACGGGGATCCTCCCGGTCGTGCTGCTCCCCGTCTCCCCCGAGCTCGATCCGGTCCCGGCCGACCTCCAGATCGTGCGACTGGTAGACGACGCCAACGAGTTCCACCTCCACGAGCGTCATGAGGGCGAGATCCTCGTCAGCGGGACGCTGGGCGCCCAGCTCATCGTGTGGGAGTACGCCACCGCGATCGCCGGACACCTGCTGCACATCAACCCGTTCGATCAGCCCGACGTCGAGTCGGCGAAGGTCGCCGCCCGCGGACTGCTCGACGCTCGCCCCGAGCCCACGGCGCCGGCGTTCGTCGAGAACGGTGTGGAGGTCCGGGTGTCCGACCCCGCCCTCGCCGCCTCTGGCACGGTCGAAGGCGTGCTGGACGCCCTCTGGGCCCAGCTCCCCGCCGACGGCTACGTGTCCATCCAGGCGTACGTCAACCGTCTCGAGGTTCCGCAGCTCCAGGGCCTGCGTGAGCTCGTCGCAGCAGACTCCGGGCGGCCGACCACGTTCGGGTGGGGACCCCGATTCCTGCACTCGACCGGCCAGTACCACAAGGGCGGCCCCGCGCAGGGAGTGTTCCTGCAGATCCTGGAGCGCACCGAGGTCGACCTCGAGATCCCCGACCGGCCCTTCACCTTCGGGCAGCTCATCCAGGCGCAGGCCGCCGGTGATGCCGCCGTGCTCGCCGAGCACGGGCGTCCCGTCGTCACCCTGACGATCACCGAGTCCTCGGACGACGTGCTCGCCCTCTTCGAAGCCGCACAGAAGTAACAGCAGGAGAATCCCCCACCGATGTCTGTTCCCATCTCGCGCGGGCACAACCCGCTGCGTGACCCCGATGACCGCCGTCTCAACAGGATCGCGGGCCCCAGCGCCCTCGTGATCTTCGGCGTCACCGGAGATCTCTCACGCAAGAAGCTGATGCCAGCGGTCTACGACCTCGCGAACCGCGGTCTGCTCCCTCCCGGGTTCGCCCTGGTGGGATTCGCCCGACGCGACTGGGAGGACCAGGACTTCGCCCAGGTCGTCTACGACGCCGTGAAGGAGCACGCCCGCACGCCGTTCCGCGAAGAGACGTGGACCCAGCTGCTGCAAGGCATCCGCTTCGTCTCGGGTGAGTTCGACAACCCGGACTCCTTCCGCAAGCTGCGTGACACCATCGAGAAGCTCGACGTCGAACGGGGGACGATGGGCAACCACGCGTTCTACCTGTCGATCCCGCCGAAGGACTTCCCGCTGGTCGCGAAGCAGCTCAAGGAATCCGGTCTCGTCGGCGAGAACAGCGACGATGACGAGCGCTGGCGTCGTGTCGTGATCGAGAAGCCCTTCGGACACGATCTCGAGTCCGCGCGGGCTCTGAACGCCGCTCTCGAGGTGGCCTTCCCCGCGGACTCGATCTTCCGCATCGACCACTACCTCGGCAAGGAGACGGTTCAGAACATCCTGGCCCTGCGCTTCGCCAACGAGCTGTACGAGCCGATCTGGAACCGCAACTACGTCGACCACGTGCAGATCACGATGGCCGAGGACATCGGCGTCGGCGGGCGTGCCGGGTACTACGACGGTATCGGTGCCGCACGAGACGTGATCCAGAACCACCTGCTGCAGCTGCTGGCGCTGACAGCGATGGAGGAGCCGATCAGTCTCTCGGCCGAGCACCTGCGCGCCGAGAAGGAGAAGGTCCTCGCGGCCGTGCATGTGCCCGACGACCTGTCGCTCGCGACCGCCCGCGGGCAGTACGCGGGCGGATGGCAGGGTGGCGAGAAGGTCACCGGCTTCCTGGAAGAGGAGGGGATGAACCCCGAGTCGACCACGGAGACGTACGCCGCGATCAAGCTCGAGATCGACACCCGTCGCTGGGCGGATGTGCCCTTCTACCTGCGGACGGGGAAGCGTCTGGGCCGTCGTGTGACCGAGATCGCCGTGGTCTTCAAGCGCGCGCCTCAGCACCTGTTCGGCCGCGGCAACGCGTCCGAGCTCGGACAGAACGCGCTCGTCATCCGCGTGCAGCCGGACGAGGGCGTCACGATCCGCTTCGGCTCGAAGGTGCCTGGCAGTGGCTCCAACGTCCGCGACGTGACGATGGACTTCGGCTACGGCCACGCCTTCACGGAGGCGAGCCCTGAGGCGTACGAGCGTCTGATCCTCGATGTCCTGCTGGGCGATCCGCCGCTGTTCCCGCGGCACGAGGAGGTCGAGCTCTCCTGGAAGATCCTCGACCCGGTCGAGAAGTACTGGGCCGCCCAGGGCGGTCCGGTGGAGCAGTATGCGCCCGGCTCGTGGGGACCGGCATCCGCCGACGACCTGCTGGCCCGCGATGGACGAGTCTGGAGACGCCCGTGATCATCGACCTTCCCGACATGACCGTCAGCCAGGTCGCGAAGCAGCTGGTCAAGGTGCGCGAGGAGGGCGGAGCTGTCGCCCTCGGCCGCGTGCTGACCCTCGTCATCGCTGCCCGCAACGGAGTGGCGGAGGCGGCGATCGATGCCGCCAACGACGCTTCGCGGGAGCACCCGATGCGTGTGATCGTGATCACCACAGGTGAAGGCGAGTCCCGTCTCGACGCGCAGATCCGCGTCGGCGGCGACGCCGGCGCCAGCGAGGTCGTCGTCCTGCGCGCCTTCGGGGATGCCGCGAGCAACGAGGAGAGCCTCATCACGGGCCTCCTGCTGCCCGACGCCCCCGTGGTCGCCTGGTGGCCGGAGTCCGCGCCCGTCGCACCGGCGCAGTCCCCGCTCGGCAAGATCGCTCAGCGCCGCATCACCGACGCCGCGACGGCGCACGATGT
>NZ_QOAY01000034.1:0-49187 GCF_003314775.1 Microbacterium sp. H6
CTGCCTCGGTGGCGTGTGCCACTCCAGCGCGACGCGGGGTGCCGGCTCCGACACCCAGGCGCCGTCGAGAGCCACTCCTCGGGCCGTCACGCCGAGGAGCTCGACAGGACCAGAGTGCTGCAGCCGGTTGCGCGATGTCAGGATGGAGCGCCCCGGCAACACGTCGGCGACCCCGGACCGCCGTTCCTCCTGGTCGACCGCGACCTGGAGCCAGCCGGTGTCGAGGTCGGCGCCCACCGCCCCCACCACATCCGACGAAGGGGCGGAACCCTCCGGCCGTGCCCGCAGCTCGATCGACAGCACGCCGTCGTGGGGACGGCGCAGCAGTACCCACACCGTCGCCAGTGCGAGCGGGAGACCGATACCGACCACATCGGGCCGAGAGAACACGAGGCCGGCGGCTGCGACGATCGCGGAACCCGCGAGTCCTATCGCGATCACAGGCGTCCGACTCCAGCGCACATGCGAGCGCGCCGTGACGCGGACCGACTCTGTCACCGTACCGCAGCCACTGTCGGAGGAACCGGAGTCACGTCGACCACCGTCGCGACGACGGAACGAGGATCCACTCCCTGGGCCCAGGCCTGCGGCGTCAGCGTGAGTCGGTGAGCGAGGACGGACCCCGCGATGCGCTTGATGTCGTCCGGTCGGACGTAGTCGCGATCATCCAGGGCGGCGAGCGCTCGGCCGAGCAGGACGAGAGCCTGTGATCCCCGAGGAGAGGCGCCGACGGCGACGTGCGCCGCGTCCCGGGTGGCCCTCGTCAGCTCGACGCAGTACCTCGCGACATCGGCATCGACGTGGATCCGTTCGACCGCCGCCTGGATCGCGAGGAGCCCTGCTCCGTCGACGACGGACTCGACGGAGGCATCCGGGCTCTGCCGTCTCACGCGGTCGAGGATGATGCGGGTCTCGTCCTCCGGCACGGGGTAGCCGACCGCGAGCCGCACCATGAAGCGGTCGAGCTGCGCCTCGGGAAGCGTGTACGTTCCCTCGTACTCGATGGGATTCGACGTGGCGATCACATGGAAGGGACGCGGCAGGGCGAAGCTGTTGCCCTCGACCGTCACCTGACGCTCCGCCATCGCCTCCAGCATCGCCGACTGCGTCTTCGGCGTAGTGCGGTTCACCTCGTCGGCAAGGAGCAATCCGGTGAAGATCGGCCCCGGCCGGAACACGAACTCGCCGGTGGCCGGTGCGTAGACGTAGGAGCCCGTGACATCCCCGGGAAGCATGTCAGGGGTGCACTGCAGACGTCGGAAGTCGAGGCCGAGCGCCGAAGCCAGGCTCCGCGCGGCGAGTGTCTTGCCGAGGCCCGGGACGTCTTCGAACAGCACATGGCCGCCAGCGAGGATCGCGGCGAGGGCGATCGTGAGAGGCTCGTCCATCCCGACGACGGCTCCACGGACGCTGTCGAGCACCCGACGCCCGGTCTCGGCGATCTGCGTGGTCTCCTGGCTGGTCATCCGGGCTCCTCCATGTCGTTGGGGATTCTGTCGATCGCATCGAGCACCATCTCGATGTCGGTGCGCTGCACTTCGCGACGGTGCAGGGCGTCCCGCACCCCCTCGCCGAGGAGTGCGTCGATGCGTGCGTGCTGTGCGGGGTCCTCGAGGTCGAGACCGTGCAGGGCGAGGCGTCTTCGCAGCACCGCCTGCACGCGACGCACGACGACGTGGCCGGCGACCCCCGTGCGGGTGTTGATCGCCCATGCCATGCGGGAGACCTCAGAGCCGTGCGAACTGCGGCTCGGCGCTTCCGGAGGCCACTCGGGTCCGACCTCGATGAACTCCTGACGACAGGCGAAGACCACCGCGAGGGCGAGGATCATCCAGGCGAGCACGAACGGCTCGGGGAACCCCAGCTGTCCGAGCAGGAGGAGGACGCCCGCGGCGCCGATGACACCGACGCTCACGACGAGGACCTGTCTCTTCATCGCCACCCCTCCTGGATGCCGCGAAGACACTCGGCAGCTCGGGCACGATCGTCTTCGTTGGCATCGTGACCGCCGAAGCGGACGCGTTCGTAGAGGCCCAGCAGGGTGACGACGTCGTCGGTGATCCCGGCGCGTCTGCCGATGATGCGCACGGTGAACTCTGAGGGCGTCTCGTTGACACCGCGCCCCGCACCGGCATCCGCCGCGGATTCCTCCAGCCCCACCCACGCCGCGATGATGCTGTCGCCGGGTCGGGACCGGTCATCGACCGTCCGCAGCGCCTCCGCGATGCCGCGCCGGATCGTCGCCTCGTCCGGGTCGCCCCCGGCTGCAGGCACTGCGACGACGTGTGCATCCAAGGCCGACGCCGTTCGGCGCGCGAGAGGACGGTCGCGCCAGAGGCCGACGAGGTAGCGGATCAGGAGGCGGGCGCCGAAGAACACCATCGCGAGCACGGCGGCGAGGACGAGCGCGGCGAGGACGTATCCGATGATCGCGAGCAGCGGAGAGTCCTCCGGTGGATCCATCGGAGGGGGTGCGGTCTCCGCCGGCGCCGTCGGCCCCGTGCCCTCGCCGGCCCGTGGTTCGGCATCGGCGAGCCATCCCCCGAACTGCGGAAGCCCCTGCGCCGCTGCAGCGAACATGATCGTCGCGAAGAAGCCGGCGATCGCGACGAGCGGAAGCAGCAGCATCCGTGGGCGATTCGACCTGGCAGTCTCATGCACCGGGACCGAGGGCTCGGAGCGGGACATGCCCCCACCCTAGGGGCTGCGTCTCCCCCGGACCGCCATCACCTCCGGCAGAGCCGGACGCCGACGACAGGTCAGCCGAGGTCGGGACGGCGCCCGGCGAACGGGCCCAGACCGTCGCGGAGCGCCGCGATCTCGTCGATTCCCATACCGACCGCGGCCATCACCTGGTGCGGAACCTCCACCGCGCGCTCGCGTAGCGCAGCGCCCGCCGACGTCAGAGTGATCTCGAGTCGCCGCTCGTCCTCGGTGCTTCGCTGACGCGCGACCAGCCCGTCCGCCTCGAGCCTCTTCACCAGCGGGGATGCGGTCGCGGGCTCCATGGCCAGGTCGACGGCCAGGTCATTCAGCGTGCGAGGAGCTCGTTCCCAGAGCGCCAGCATGACGAGGTACTGCGGGTGCGTCAGGCCGAGTGGCTCGAGGATCGGTCGATACAGGGCGACGACGTTGCGCGCCGCTGTCACCAGGGCGAAGCAGAGCTGGTTCTCGAGCCGGAGCAGGTCGTCGGTGGGGGTCACAAGGGAGACTATACATCTGCACTAATAGTTAGTACACTAATCAACATGGCACAGGACTCCGACCGCCCGCCCCTCCGCACTCGCATCCGCGAAGCAGGAGGACTGTACTCCTGGGTGAACACGAACCTCATCCGGTTCGCAGGACCCGCCTCCGTCGGCCCGTACGAGAAGACGCCCCCACCCAGCGCGGCCGAGCGGGCCGAACGCGCCTGCCCTCTCTGCGGGGCTCCGATGACGCAGCACGAGATCGACCGCTCCGGACCCAAGACGCTGGTGCACTGCCCCTAGGGCGAGCGGCCGTCCGCGCCCTGGCACGCGATCGTTGAGAGCGCGGGGATCCGTGTCAGCCCTGCTCCGAGCTCTCCGCCCTCGAAACGGCGGACTCTCGAGCGACATCCAGCCAGAACATGAGCGCTGTGTCGTCTTCGATCGCCGTCTGCGAAACGTCGAGCCACCCCGAACTCATGGTGCGCGCCCCCATCACTGCGCGTGCCGCGCCTGGCTCGGTGAGCAGCGCGGCGCCGTCCTCATCCGCCACACGGACCAGCAGCACTCCCCCAGGACGCGCGCCCACCAGGATGTGCCCGTCGTCGAGGAACGCTCTCGTGCCGAACATGCGCCGCTCTTCGATCTCCGTGTCTGCTCCGAGCAACGCGCGCACACGATCCGCCAGCTCGTTCCCCGCAGCGTCCATCGTTGGTCCCCGCTTACGCGTGTCCGGCGCGCTCCATGGCGCGGAGTTCCTTCTTGAGATCCTGCACCTCGTCGCGCAGACGCCCGGCGAGCTCGAACTTGAGCTCCGCCGCAGCCGCGAGCATCTGGTCGGACAGATCCTGGATGGTGGCCTCGAGCTGCTGCGCGCCCTCGGCGGCGATCCCGGTACGACGCAGGTTGGGCGTCGGCGATTTGCCCTTGCCCGTCGCGCGGCCACGACCCGACAGCATCTCCGCCGTGTCTGCACCTTCACGGGCCAGCACCTCGGTGATGTCAGCGATGCGCTTGCGGAGCGGCTGCGGATCGATGCCGTTCTCCTTGTTGTACGCGACCTGCTTCTCCCGACGTCGGTCGGTCTCCTCGATCGCCTTCGTCATGGAGTCGGTCATCTTGTCGGCATACATGTGCACTTCACCGGACACGTTTCGTGCCGCACGGCCGATGGTCTGGATCAGAGACGTACCCGAGCGCAGGAACCCCTCCTTGTCGGCGTCGAGAATCGCCACAAGGGAGACCTCTGGAAGGTCGAGGCCCTCGCGCAGGAGGTTGATACCCACGAGAACGTCGTACACGCCAGCGCGCAGCTCACTGAGCAGCTCGACGCGGCGCAGCGTGTCGACATCGGAATGCAGGTAGCGGACACGCACACCGTGCTCGCCGAGGAAGTCGGTGAGCTCCTCGGCCATCTTCTTGGTGAGAGTCGTGACAAGCACACGCTCGTCGCGCTCGACCCGCACGCGGATCTCCTCGAGCAGGTCGTCGATCTGCCCCTTCGACGGCTTCACCACGATCTCCGGGTCGACGAGGCCGGTCGGGCGGATGATCTGCTCGACGACGCCGTCGGCGATCCCCATCTCGTACTTCCCGGGAGTGGCCGAGAGGTACACCGTCTGTCCGATGCGGTTCTTGAACTCGTCCCAGCGCAGCGGACGGTTGTCCATCGCGCTCGGAAGACGGAACCCGTGGTCGACCAGCGTCCGCTTGCGGGATGCGTCGCCCTCGTACATCGCGCCGATCTGCGGCACCGTCACGTGCGACTCGTCGATCACGAGCAGGAAGTCGTCGGGGAAGAAGTCGAGCAGCGTGTGCGGAGGCTCGCCCGGCATGCGACCGTCCATGTGACGCGAGTAGTTCTCGATGCCGGAGCAGAAGCCCAGCTGCTGGAGCATCTCCAGGTCGAAGGTCGTGCGCATGCGCAGACGCTGCGCCTCGAGGAGCTTGCCCTGACGTTCGAACTCGGCGAGGCGCTCTTCCAACTCGTGTTCGATCGTGCCGATGGAGCGCTGGATGACGTCGGTACCGGCCACATAGTGCGATGCCGGGAAGATCGGCACGGCGTCGAGCTTCTCGATGACCTCGCCGGTCAGCGGATGCAGCGAGTACAGCGCCTCGATCTCGTCACCGAACAGCTCGATGCGGATGGCGTGCTCTTCGTAGACGGGGATGATCTCGATGGTGTCTCCGCGCACACGGAAGTTGCCCCGCGAGAAGTCGACATCGTTACGGTTGTACTGCATGGCGATGAACTGACGGATGAGCGCATCGCGGTCATAGCGCTCCCCCACCTGGAGGGCGACCATGGCCCGCAGATACTCTTCCGGCGCCCCGAGTCCGTAGATGCAGGACACTGTGGAGACCACGATGACATCGCGTCGGCTCAACAGCGAGTTGGTCGTCGAATGCCGCAGTCGCTCGACTTCGGAGTTGATCGAGGAGTCCTTCTCGATGAAGGTGTCGGTCTGCGGTACGTACGCCTCCGGCTGGTAGTAGTCGTAGTACGAGACGAAGTACTCGACCGCGTTGTTGGGCATGAGCTCGCGGAACTCGTTCGCGAGCTGGGCGGCGAGGGTCTTGTTGTGCGCGAGCACGAGCGTGGGACGCTGGACCTGTTCGACCAACCAGGCCGTCGTGGCGGACTTGCCGGTACCCGTCGCGCCGAGAAGCACCACGTCTGTCTCACCGGCATTGATGCGCGCCGCCAGATCGGCGATGGCCTTCGGCTGGTCTCCGGCCGGCTCATACTCGCTGATGACCTCGAAGGGGCGGACACTGCGCGTGGGTTGCATACCTCCAGCGTATGCCGCCCCTCCGACATCGAGGCCGTCGCGCAGGATCAGCCTCGCACGGGAGTCCACACGTACGGCGTTGTCGTCGACACCTTCACCAGTCCCGACCGCTCCAGGATCGGGCGCGAGAACTCAGTGGAATCGGAGTGGAGGTAGCGGACCCCACGCGCGATAGCCGAGCGCGCCCGCTCCGCCGTGAGAGCGCGGTAGATGCCGCGGCCTCGCCACTCCGGGAGCGTCGCACCGCCCCAGAGACCGGCGAACTCGGTGCCGGCCACCGGCTCGAGCCTCCCGGCGCTGATCACCTCGTCGTCCACGACAGCGATCCACAGCTCCGCCGAAGGGTCTTCGCGCAGGTGCACGACGAGCTCCTCCGACCTCGAACGCCAGTCGGGGTCATCGAAGACGCGGCCCTGCATCTCACCCGCCGCGAACACGTCGGCATCACTACGGCTCCGCCTGATCCTGACGTGCTCAGGAACGTCGACGTGCCGCGCGAGCGGGCGTGCCTCACCGATCATGATGGATTCCGGCTCCTCCGGCACGAAGTCGCGAGCGACAAGAGCGTCGTGCAGGCCGGGGGCACGATCGTGACCGCGGGTCTTCCACTCGACCGACCTCACCTCCGGACGCCCCGCGAAGTGGTCGGCCGCCGCGTCGACCAACAGCGCGACGTCGTCCGCATCCACGTCGCCGAGCTCGGCATACGTGACGAAGCCGCGTCCGCCGGGGAACGTCGCCATCAGGAGCGGTCCGTGCGCCGCCGCGTTCGATGCCCCCGCGATCTCGGGATGTGTGCGGAGCTGACGGTCGTACGCTTCCAGGAACTGCAGCTGCATGATGAGATCCTCTCAGACGGCGGGGCGGCCGCTCTCGGCACCACGGAGAGCGGCGACCGCCGCGAGCGCGGCAGCACCGCACATCGCGACGATGACGGCGACGAACCAGCCCCAGGTCGTCGAACCGAACACGAGACCGAGCAGCCACCCGAACACACTCGACCCGGCGTAGTAGGCGAAGTAGTACAGCGAGGATGCCTGTGCCCTGCTGGCGGGGTCGGCCGCGACGGGCGTCCACCCCGAGGCGATGGCGTGCGCGCCGAAGAACCCGGCGGTGAACAGCACGAGCCCGGCCAGGACGACGCCGGCCACCGGAAGCAGCAGCAGTGCGGCACCCACGGCCATCACTCCGATCGAGGAGAGCAGGACCAGGAATCGCCCGGCCCGCGAGGCGAGCGTCCCGGCCCACGGCGACGACACCGTGCCGGCCAGGTATGCCAGGAACAGCAGGGTGACCAGCCAGGCGGGAAGGAGGAACGGTGCGGCCGAGAGATGGAACCCGAGGTAGTTGTACACCGCGACGAAGGCACCCATCAGCAGGAATCCCTGCGCGTACAGGGCCCACTGCAGAGGTGAACGCAGAGGCGCCATGAGCTTCGCCAGGATGCCGGGCCCTCGATCGGTGCGCAGACGACCGGGGACGAATCCCCTGGCGCGGGGTGTGAGCCAGAGGAACAGAACGGCGGCGAGCGCGCACATTACCGCGACCGAGAGGATGCCGGTCCGCCAGCCTCCCACTTCCCCGACGATCCCCGAGACGATGCGCCCGAGCAGTCCACCGACCGTGGTCCCGGCGATGTAGCTCCCCGCGGCAGCGGCGGTATGACGTACTTCGACCTCTTCGCTGAGATAGGCCAGTGCCACTGCGGGTACGGCCCCCAGCGCCATCCCCTCCGCGAATCGCAGGACCAGCAGCGCGGCGATCTCTCCGCTCAGCGGGGCGACGAGGCCCAGTCCCGTGGCGGTGAGCACCCCGGTGGCCATGGCAGGCACGCGACCGATGCGATCGGCCACCATCGACCAGGGGATGACGGCCAGCGCCAAGCCGAGCGTGGCAGCCGACACACTCAGCGCAGCCGTCGCCGGCGTGACCGAGAGCTCGGCCGAGATCTGCGGCAGCACGGCCTGTGCCGAATACAGCTGGGCGAAAGTCGCGACCCCGGCGAAGAACAGACCGACGAGGAGCCGGCGGTACTCGCGTGATCCCGGGGTGTGACCCGCGAACGTCACCGTGAACTGATCCGCTGCCAGAGGGCGTCGGCCTGCTCGATCGTGCTCTCCACGGTGCCCGACGTATCGATCACGACGTCGGCGATCGCGAGACGGCGGTCGTCGGATACTTGGGCGTCGATACGCTCCTGCGCTGCACCCTCACCCATGCCGCGCAACTCGACGAGACGCTCGCGGCGCACGTCAGCCGGCGCGTGCGCGACGACGATGAGATCCCAGGGATCGTCTACCCTCGCCTCGACCAGGAGCGGCACGTCGTAGACGACCACGGCATCCGCGTCGCCGCGGACGGCCGCATCGAAGCGCCGCTGGGATTCCTCACGGACTGCGGGGTGGACGATCGCGTTGAGCTGCGCGAGGAGACCCGCATCGCCGAACACCTTCGCACCGAGCGCCGCCCTGTCGAGGGAGCCGTCCGAGGAGATGACGTCGTCGCCGAAGGTCTCGGCGATCCTGACGAGCACCGGCGAACCGGGAGACTGCACATCGCGAACGATCTGATCGGCGTCGACGATGACGGCACCGTGCTCGGCCAGGCGGCGGGCGATGGTCGACTTCCCGGAAGCGATACCGCCGGTGAGTGCGATGAGAGGCATGCGGTCAGTCTAGGCTTCGCCCCGACGCGACTCATCTCGCGCGCAACTGGCGACGGGAGCTGATCACACCGGTATCGAAGCCGGCCAGGTGGAGTCCGCCATGGAACCGCGCGTGCTCGATCTTGATGCAACGGTCCATCACCACGGACAGCCCCGCGCCCTCGGCGATCGCCGCGGCATCCTCGTTCCACGAGCCCAGCTGCAGCCACAGCGTCTGCGCGCCCGCCTCGATGGCCTCCTGTGCCACGCCGGGGAGGTCGTCGTGGCGTCGGAACACGTCGACGATGTCGGGGACGACGGGCAGATCGCTCAGGGTCGCGTAGACGGGCTGCCCGAGGATCTCGGTCTCCCGCGGGTTCACCAGGTAGACGTCGTAGTTCGTGCTGGAGAGCAGGTAGGTCGCGACGAAGTAGGACGCGCGGGCGGGGTTGTTCGACGCCCCGACGATCGCGATCGACCTCGCGCGTCGCAGCAGGCCGAATCGCTCCTGCTGGTTCGGTCCGCTCCAGGTGCGCCCCGGCACCGCGACCGCGACGGGAGTCCCACCGGGCAGTGCACACGTCGCCGCATCGGTCACAGCCGGCAGCGCGCAGGCATCGCCCGAACTCGTCGTGCTCATCGGTTCGCTCCCGTCGCCGTGGTGAGGGCCTGGTCGAGGTCCCAGATGATGTCGTCGGCGTCTTCCAGACCGACTGAGATGCGGATGAGGTCGGGACGCACGCCCGCGGCGACCAGCTGATCCTCCGTGAGCTGCCGGTGCGTCGTCGAGGCCGGATGGATCACGAGCGTGCGCGCGTCGCCGATGTTCGCGAGGTGCGAGGCCAGTTGCAGATTCTCGATCAGGGTCTCCCCCGCCGCGCGACCGTCCGGCGCCGCGACCCCGAACGCGAACACCGAGCCGGGACCGAGAGGCAGGTACTTGGCTGCGCGTGCGTGGTGCGGGTGTCCTTCGAGCCCGGCCCAGGTGACGTAGGCCACACGAGGGTCCGAGGCGAGCCAGTCCGCGACGACGCGGGCGTTCGCGAGGTGGGCGTCTATGCGCTGTGGAAGGGTCTCGATCCCCTGGAGGAGGTTGAACGCCGACTGCGGGCTGAGCGCGGGGCCGATGTCCCGCAGTTGCTCGGAGCGGAGCTTGGTGAGGAAGCCGTACTCGCCGAAGTTGTCCCACCACTTGATGCCGCCGTACGACTCGACGGGTTCGGTCATCTGCGGGAACTTGCCGTTGCCCCAGTCGAAAGCGCCCTTCTCGATGACGACGCCGCCGAGGGTGGTGCCGTGTCCTCCGAGGAACTTCGTCACGGAGTGGATGACGATGTCGGCGCCGTGCTCGAGCGGACGGGCGAGGTAGGGCGTGGCGAGCGTCGCGTCGACCACGAGCGGGACACCGGCCGCGTGGGCGATCTCGGCGAGTCCTTCGATGTCGGCGATCTCCCCGGAGGGGTTGCCGATCATCTCGACGTAGACCACCTTCGTCTCCGGACGGATCGCGGCGGCGAAGTCCTCGGGATCGGTCGAGGCGACGAACGTGGTCTCGACCCCGAAGCGACGCAGCGTGACGTCGAGCTGCGTGACCGTGCCACCGTAGAGCTGGGCGGCGGCGACGACATGATCGCCTGCTCCGACCAGGGCCGCGAACGTGATGAACTCCGCGCTCATCCCGGAAGCCGTCGCGACGGCGCCGATTCCACCCTCCAGCGATGCGAGGCGCTCTTCGAGAGCCGCGACCGTCGGGTTTCCGATACGCGAGTAGATGTTGCCGTACTTCTGCAGGGCGAAGAGGTTGCCGGCATCCGCGGCGTCGTCGAAGACGAACGAGGTGGTCTGGTAGATCGGCACCGCCCTGGCCCCGGTGGCGGCATCCGGCGTTCCCCCCGCATGGAGGGCTCTGGTGCGGAATCCGAAGCGGTGTTCTTCGGTCATGATGTCCTCGATTCAGAAGCGGAGTTCAAGAGCGCAGTTCCGCTGTGGAGAGCACGTCGGCGATGTCCGCGACGGCCCAGGGATTCTGCAACGACGTCGTGTCACCGAGCTGCAGGGCCTCGCGACCCTGCCTTCGTGCCTGCTCGGCCTCCCAGAGCTGCGCCAGGAGCCGGCGCATGATCTTGCCCGACCGGGTCTTGGGCAGGTCGGGGACCACGACGATGTGCTTCGGCTTGGCGACGGGGCCGATCGACCGCGCGACCTGAGCGCGGAGGTCGGCCGGCGTCACCTCGGCCCGGCCCGAAGCCGTCACGAACGCGACGACGGCCTGGCCGGTGACGGGGTCGGAGACCCCGGCTGAACCGGCTTCGCCGACGGTGTCGTGAGCGACGAGGGCCGACTCGATCTCGATGGTGGAGAGTCGGTGACCCGAGACGTTGACGACGTCATCGAGTCGCCCGAGGATCCAGATGTACCCGTCGATGTCGACGGTCGCCCCGTCGCCGGCGACGTAGAAGCCGCCGAACTCTCCCCGACCGGCGTAGGCCGACCAGTACGAGTCGCGATAGCGCTCCGGATCACCCCAGACGGTGCGGGCCATGCCCGGCCAGGGTCGGCGCACGACGAGCGTCCCCGAACGTCCCGGTTCGACCGGATGCCCCTCGGCATCGACCACCGCGGCATCGATCCCCGGGAGCGGCACCGAGGCCGAGCCCGGCTTGAGGCGCGTGACGCCCGGCAGCGGGGCGATCATCGCGGCACCGGTCTCGGACTGCCACCAGGTGTCGATCACCGGCAGCGCATCCCGGCCGAAGTTCTTCCGGAACCATACCCACGCCTCGGGGTTGATCGCCTCGCCCACCGTACCGAGCAGACGGAGCATCGAGAGGTCGTGGCCCCCAGGGAGATCGGCGCCGAACCAGGTCATGAAGGTACGGATCAGCGTGGGCGCCGTGTAGTAGACGGTCACGCAGTAGCGCTCGATGATCTCGAGGTGCCGCTCCCGGTTCGGCGAGTCCGGCGTGCCTTCGTAGATGACCTGGGTCAGCCCGTTCGACAGCGGACCGTAGATCTCGTAGGTGTGCGCGGTGACCCAGGCCAGATCGGCCGTGCACCAGTGCACGTCGTCGGGCTTCGCGTCGAAATGCGCCCAGTGCGCCCAGCTCGCCTGCGTGAGGTATCCGCCCGACGTGTGGACGAGTCCCTTCGGCTTCCCGGTGGTGCCGGACGTGTAGATGATGAAGAGAGGATGCTCGGCATCGAACGCCGGGGCGTCGTGCGCCGGCGATGCCGTGTCGACCACCTCGTGCCACCAGACGTCCCGACCTTCGGTCCACGGCACCTGCTGGCCCGTGCGTCGGAGCACGAGCACATGCTCGAGGTCGGGGAGGTCCGCGGCCGCCGCATCGGCCGTCGACTTCACCTCGGTGGCGGTGCCGCGTCGGAACTGTCCGTCGCTCGTCACCAGCAGCTTCGCTCCGGTGTCCTCGAGGCGGAAGCGCACGGCCTCCGCGGAGAATCCCCCGAACACCAGGGAGTGCACGGCTCCGATCCGGGCACAGGCGAGCGTGATGACGATCGTCTCCACGAGCACGGGCAGGTAGATCACCACACGATCACCCGGCTCGATGCCGAGCGCCACGAGAGCATTCGCGGCGCGTGCGACCCGCTGCTGCAGATCGGAGTACGTCACCGCGATGCGGTCGCCCGGCTCCCCTTCGAAGTACAGCGCCACCTTGGCTCCCCGACCGGCATCGACGTGCCGGTCCACGCAGTTGACGGCCACGTTGATCCGCCCTCCGACGAACCAGCGCGCGGCGGGAACCACATCTCCGATCGGAGGCTCCCACTCGTGCGCGGTGTCCCACGGTTTCGCCCAGTCGAGGCGTCGAGCGGCGTCCTCCCAGAACGCGACGGGATCCACTGCCGCGCGCGCATAGGCCTCACCGGAGACGTTCGCCTCCGGGAAGTCGTTCGACGGCTCGTAGACGCGTGTCTCCTGCAGTCGGGCCTCGGTCACGCTCACACCCACCGTCGCAGCAGGTACTTCTCTGCCAGGGCGAGGACTCCGTTGGTCACCGTACCGAGCAGTGCCAGCAGCACGATCGAGAGCAGGATCCGATCGACACGGCCACTGTTCTGGGAGTCGGTCAGCAGGAAGCCGAGGCCCATCGAGGAAGCGATGAGCTCTGCGGCCACCAGGAACAGCCACGCCTGTGCGAGCGCGAGGCGGAGCCCGGACACGACGGACGGTACGACCGCGGGCAGCTGCACGATGCGGAACAGTGACCATCCGCGCAGGCTGAACGAGCGCCCGGCCTCGACGAGCTGCGGATCCACGTGTCGGAGCGCCGAGGCGACGGTCGTGTAGACGGGGAAGAACGCTCCGATCGCGATCAGCGTGACCTTCGACTCCTCACCGATCTGCATCCAGAGGATGAGCAGCGGCACCCAGGCCAACGAGGGCACAGCCCTCACGGCGGCGAGCGTCGGGCTCAGCAGCACGTCCCCGAGCCGTGACAGGCCCACCACACCGGCCGCGGCGAGTCCGATCACCGAGCCGATCGCGAATCCGAGCAGTACGCGCTGCACCGAGATGGCGATGTGCGTCCAGAGCTGCCCGGTCTCGGCCAGCTCGATGCCTGCCTGGAGGACCGAGACGGGTGTGGGCAGACGGTAGGGCGGGACGAGTCCGTTCGTCGTCACCACCTGCCAGACGATCAGGATGATCGCCGGGAGCAGCAGCCCTGCCACGATCCGCACGACGGGGCGGTCCCAGGATCGTCGTGCGCTGCGGTTCGGACGTCGGAGCTCGCCCTTGGCGAAGTCGAGCGCGTCCCGCGAGTCCGCGGGCACGAGCACGCGCTGGTCGAGTTCGCTCACTCGCCGCCGACCGCCTTCTCGGCGAACGTCGCGTTCACGATCGAGGACAGCGCCTTGTCCACCGACTCCTTGCCTCCCTGCACGTCGCCGGACTCGACGAGCACGGGCGCGATCTTCTCCAGGACGCCGATCTGATCGTCACCCGGGATGCCGCTCACGTCGAGGTTCGAACGCTCCTGGATCACGGTGGTGGCGACGCCGATGTCGATGCCTGCCACCTCGGCGAGGAGCGCTGCCGTCTCGTCGGGGTTCGCCAGCGCCCACTCCCGTGCCTTCTCGTACGCATCCACGACCGCTTGCGCGAGGTCGGGGTGGTTCGTGATGAAGTCCTCGGTCGCGTTCAGGAACCCGTACGTGTTGAAGTCGACGTTGCGGTAGACGAGCTTGTCGCCCGACTCCGCCTCGGCGGCTGCCATGATCGGGTCGAGGCCGGACCACGCATCGACCGAACCGCCGTCGAGGGCGGCACGACCGTCCGCGTGCTGAAGGTTCTGCACCTCGACGTCCGACAGCGACAGGCCCCCTTCTTCGAGCGCCTGGAGCAGGAAGAAGTACGGGTCGGTCCCCTTGGTCGCGGCGACGGACTTGCCCGTGAGGTCTTCGATCGACGTGATGTCGCTGTCCGGTCCGACGACGATCGCCGCCCACTCGGGCTGCGAGAAGATGTCGATGACCTGGATGGGCGAGCCGTTCGCTCGGGCCAGGAGCGCTGCAGAGCCGGCCGTCGAGCCGACGTCGACAGAACCGGACCGCAGCAGTTCGTTCGCCTTGTTCGAGCCGGCGGACTGCACCCACTCCACGGTGACGTCATCTCCGAGGATGTCCTCCAGGATGCCCTGGTCGCGGATCACCAGGCTCAACGGGTTGTATGTCGCGAAATCGATCGACAGCGTGTCGGACGACCATTCGGTCGTGCCGGATGTGGGCTTCGCGTCGGTGGCAGCAGCGTTCTCTCCGGCGACGCAGCCGGTGGACACGAGCATCATCGTCCCCGCGATGGCGATCGCAGGGATGATTCGGCGGGTGGTGATGCTCATCGGGTCTCCTCGGCGGTGCGGTGGTGGGTGTCTACGCCGAGGCCCTCGAGGAGCTCGGCGCGCAGGTCGGCGAGACCACGATCGGCGCGGTCACGGGGACGGGCGCCTGGCACGGTGATCGTGCGGGCGATGGATGACTCGTCAGGTCGGGTCGCGCTCAGCGTGCGCAGGAGCAGGACGCGATCGGCGAGATAGAGCGCTTCCTCGACATCGTGCGTCACGAGGAGCACGGTGGTCGGCTCTGCGGCGTGGATCTTCAGCAGCAGATCGTGCATCCGCAGGCGCGTGAGCGCGTCGAGCGCCCCGAAAGGCTCATCGAGCAGCAGGACACCGGGGTTCCTGGCAAGGGCTCTGGCGAGGGATGCACGCTGCGCCATCCCGCCGGATACCTCTCGCGGTCGCTGATCGGCGGCATCGTCGAGGCCGACCAGGTGCAGAAGTTCTCGTACACGATCGCGTCCCGCGCGGCGCGCGGTGCCCCGCGGCAGGCCCAGTTCGACGTTCTGGGCGATCGTGCGCCACGGGAGCAGTCGTGGCTCCTGGAAGGCGACGGCGGTGCGGTCGTCGACCGCCGCTACGGGTGTGTCCTCGAGGCGGATGGCGCCCCGTGTCGGGGAGTCCAGACCGCCGACCAGACGGAGGAGCGTCGACTTTCCGCAGCCGGAAGGCCCGACGACGGCGACGATCTCTCCGGCGGAGACCTCGAGGTCCACGCCGCGCAGGACGTCGCGGCGTCCCCGCGCGAGAGGGAAGGACCGTTCTACACCTTCGAGCCGCACTTCCTGCGCTGCACCGGCCGCCGCAGAGGCATCGGTCGTATGCGGCGCCGGCAGCAGGGTGGTCATATGCCCATGCTGGCCGAGCGCGTGGCCTGTTACGAATGCGGTCGTAATGTTGCGTCACGGGCGGGCAGCCGCGGTCCGGACATGCGAAACGGGCCGCCACACCCGCCCGAAGGCGAGGTGACGACCCGTTTCAGAATGCTGCTTAAGCGTTGCCGCCCGAGAGCTTCTCGCGCAGAGCGGCGAGAGCCTCGTCGTCGGCGAGGGTGCCGGCGCCGGCAGCCTCGCTCGTGAAGGACTGGCCGCCGAAGTCTTCGCCGGCCGCAGCCTCGGCCTCGGCCGCCTTGACGACCTGAGCCTTGTGCGCCTCCCAGCGAGCCTGGGCTGCAGCGTACTCCTGCTCCCATGCCTCGCGCTGGGCGTCGAAGCCTTCCTTCCATGCACCGGTCTCGGCGTCGAAGCCCTCCGGGTACTTGTACTCGCCGTTCTCGTCGTACTCGGCGAGCATGCCGTACAGGGCCGGATCGAACTCGGTGCCGTTGGGGTCGACCGACTCGTTGGCCTGCTTCAGCGACAGCGAGATGCGACGACGCTCGAGGTCGATGTCGATGACCTTGACGAAGACCTCTTCGCCGACGGAGACGACCTGCTCGGCCAGCTCGACGTGCTTGCTGGAGAGCTCGGAGATGTGGACGAGGCCCTCGATGCCGTCTGCGACGCGGACGAACGCACCGAACGGAACGAGCTTGGTGACCTTACCCGGCGTGACCTGACCGATCGCGTGGGTACGGGCGAAGACCTGCCACGGGTCCTCCTGCGTCGCCTTCAGCGACAGGGAGACGCGCTCGCGGTCGAGGTCGACCTCGAGGATCTCGACGGTGACCTCCTGGCCCACCTCGACGACCTCGGAGGCGTGCTCGATGTGCTTCCAGGACAGCTCGGAGACGTGCACGAGGCCGTCCACGCCACCCAGGTCGACGAACGCACCGAAGTTGACGATCGACGAGACGACACCCTTGCGGACCTGACCCTTGTGCAGGTTGTTCAGGAACGTGGTGCGCGACTCCGACTGCGTCTGCTCGAGCAGCGCGCGGCGGCTCAGGACGACGTTGTTGCGGTTCTTGTCGAGCTCGAGGATCTTGGCCTCGATCTCCTGGCCGAGGTACGGCGTGAGGTCGCGGACGCGGCGCAGCTCGATGAGCGAGGCCGGCAGGAAGCCGCGGAGTCCGATGTCGACGATGAGTCCACCCTTGACGACCTCGATGACCGTACCGGTGACGACGCCGTCGTTCTCCTTGATCTTCTCGACGTCTCCCCAGGCACGCTCGTACTGTGCGCGCTTCTTGGAGAGGATCAGACGGCCTTCCTTGTCCTCCTTCTGGAGAACGAGGGCCTCGACCAGATCGCCGACAGCGACGACCTCGTTGGGGTCGACGTCGTGCTTGATCGAGAGCTCACGCGAGGGGATGACACCCTCGGTCTTGTAGCCGACATCGAGGAGGACCTCATCGCGGTCGATCTTGACGATCGTGCCTTCGATGATGTCGCCGTCGTTGAAGAACTTCAGGGTCTTCTCGACCGCGGCCAGGAAGTCCTCAGCAGATCCGATGTCGTTGATGGCGACCTGCTTGGTGGCCGGGGCGGTCGTTGCGGTAGTCATGTAGTGGGTTGTCCTTGTTGAATGGAGACTCGGGCTGAGAGGCAAAGACCGCGCACGGCCGACAGCATGCTTCACAGCAGTTGGATTTTGGTTTTCTCGCCACGAGGGCATGCGCATGCACGCCACGAGTGACGGTTAAGGCTATCAGAAGTTCTGATACAGCAGGAGTCGGATTCGGCGGACCGACCGACTGTGGATAACTCCCGCGGGCTCGTGGCGCTTCCGACTACCGTGACGGGGTGATCTCGCCGACTCCCGCTCCCGCCACATCCCGCCGCTTCGGCGCCTTCGCGATGGTTCTCGGCGTCATGGTCCTCGCCGGATGCACGCCGTCGCCAGCCCCGACGCCCACCCCGACCGCAGCGTTCGCCTCGGAAGAAGAAGCCTATGCCGCCGCGGAGGAGACGTTCACCGAGTATGCGGACGCGACGAACAGCACCGATCTCACCGACCCATCTTCGTTTGCAGAAGTCTTTGACTGGCTCACGGGCGAAGCGCTCGCGTCCGCCCGTGAGAACTACAGCCAGTTTTATGCCGCAGGAATCACTCGGAGCGGCTCCTCCGCTTTTGATGCCTTTACTCCGATCGAGTACGCGCATGCCACTGTCACAGCGCGCACTTGTCTCGACGTGTCGGAGGTGCAGTTGTCTAACGCGGACGGCTCCTCCGCGGTCCCGGCGGATCGACCGCCGCGTCAGTCGATCGAGATCGTGTTCGTCGTAGCCGATACGGACACCAAACTCGCTATCTCATCGACCACTCAAACAGAGAACCTCCAATGCGGGTGATCTCCCGGCCATTTGCCTCGTTGCTCCTGTTCGGAGCCTCCGTCGTTGTGCTCGGGCCCCCAGACCCACCCCCTCCGCAAGCTGGATTTGATGGGGCCTGGGCGTCGACTAACGCAGGAACTGTGGTGATCTCAGGCACCCAGACGCAACCCTCCTCCGGTACACCCCACAGCGGCTCGCCCCGAGGAGACGCTCCGCCCTCCCCCTCCGGCCCCGGATTCCCCGTGCACGAGTTCGACTTCGATTCCTGCCTCGACGACTGGAACAGCTCCCGCGGGTGCTTCCGCGCGGTGTCCGATGAGGAGCCGCCGACCGATCCCGCGCAGGACGCGACTGCCGCCCCGACCATCACCATCGACGACCTCGCACAGTTCGCGCCCGATCCCGTGGCGAATGTGGGAGAGCCCGACAACCTCGGCGTCGCCGGCATGCCGACGAACTTCGTCGCTGCAGCAGCGGTGCACACTCGCTCAGGATCGCTGTTCGGCACGGTTCTCACCGTGCGGTTCACGCCTGTCGGGTATGAGTTCGTGCACGGCGACGGCACCTCCGCGACCTCGAGCACAGGCGGACAGACCTGGTCAGCGCTCGGCCAGGCACCGTTCACGCCCACCACGACGAGTCACACCTATGACGAGCGCGGCACCTACCGGGCCCACGTCACCGTGCGTTACACCGCAGAGGTCGATCTCGGCGGGGGCTGGTTCCCGGTGACCGGGCAGCTCACGATTCCTGGCCCGGCTCGGGAGATACGCATCTTCGAAGCGCACACCGCCCTCGTGGCCCACACCTGCGAGCAGAGACCGACAGCACCGGGGTGCTGAGCCGGACCGACAGGCGCGCTATCGCACGGCAGTCACGACCGCCGCAGCACCGTCGGCATCGACGAAGCCCTCGAGGGTCAGGACGGCGTCGTCCTGGATGCCTTCCGCAGGCACGAAGGTGATCTGCGGGACCAGGTCCATCGTGCACACCTCGTTCGCACTCGGCTCCAGTCGGATGATCCCTTCCTTCGCATTCACGGTTTCCAGCGTTCCCGAGGCCGGCACGCAGGTGGACGAGCCCCATGTGAGGATCGCGAGCTCATGCGCGTCTATCCACGCCGCCGCCGGGGTCTGCCGCGACATCCGATCGGCTGGGATGATCTCCCCCGTTGCGAGTGCCGGCAGGGTGAGCTCGGCCTTCTCTCCCCCGACCTCGGTCACGGTCAGCTCGACAGGGCGGGAGGAGTCGAACCCGGCAGGGAGGCCGAGGTACAGGCCGTGCGCCGTCTGCACAGCGGCGCACGCCTGGTCCGGCCCGGCGACGAGCACGATCTCCAGCGACTGCTCCCCCGCCACGAGGTCGCCGATCTGCGGTGAGCATGCGTCGCCCCACGTCTTCAGCACGAACGACGTCGCATCAAGCCACGCCGCCCGCGGCGCGTACGAGGCATCGGATGCGTCGGGGCCGGATGTCGACTCCGGAGCCGGGGATGTGCCCGCAGATGCTGCACAGCCGGCCAGGACTCCGGCGAGCACCACCCCGCCCAGGATCACAGCGGACAGCGTTCGAGGGAGAGCATTCATACTCCTGTGTGTCACGACACCCAGGATCGTCTCATCCACGGCTGGTGGGCCACGCCGCCGACGCAGGGGGCCGGTGCCGGGTCGGAGACCCGTGTCAGACTGTGCTCGTGACCGATCGCCTCATGCTGCTCGACACCGCCAGCCTCTACTTCCGTGCGTTCTACGGCGTCCCCGACAAGGTGACCGCGCCGGACGGCTCTCCGATCAACGCGGCGCGGGGTCTGCTCGACATCGTCGCCAAGCTCGTCACGCTCTACGAGCCCACGCACGTCATCGCCTGCTGGGACGACGACTGGCGGCCGCAGTGGCGCGTAGATCTCATCCCGAGCTACAAGACGCACCGCGTCGTCGAGGTCATCGCGAATGGGCCCGATGTCGAAGAGGTACCCGACCCGCTCGAAGCGCAGATCCCCCTCATCCGCGAGACGCTCGCTGCGATCGGCATCCCCATCATCGGTGTCGCCGACCATGAGGCCGACGACGTCATCGGAACCCTGGCCACCGACGCCACGATGCCGGTAGACATCGTCACGGGCGACCGCGACCTCTTCCAGCTCGTCGACGATGCCCGCGATGTGCGTGTGATCTACACCGCGCGTGGCATGAGCAATCTCGAAGTCGTGACCGACGCGACGGTCGTCGCGAAGTACGGGGTACTCCCCTCCCAGTACGCCGACTTCGCCACGATGCGCGGCGATTCCTCCGACGGCCTCCCCGGCGTCCCCGGTGTCGGAGACAAGACCGCCGCGACGCTCCTGCAGGCGCACTCCGACCTCGAGGGCATCCGCGCCGCTGCCGAGACGGGAGAAGGCATGAGCGCCGGGGTACGCGCGAAGATCCTCGCAGCGACCGCCTACCTCGACGTGGCTCCGACGGTGGTCGCGGTGGCCAGGTCCCTCCCCATCACTGCGCCGGACGTTCCACTCCACGTGCTCGACCCCTCGGAGGTCGACGCGGCGAACACCCTGGCCGAGAAGTGGAATCTCGGCGGCTCCATGACGCGCGCGGTCGCCGCTGTGTCGAAGGCCGCCCTCGCGTCCTGATCGTTCTCGGGGCCGCTGCGTCTACTCCGCCCAGGCGAGCAGTCGGGAAAGCCCCCACGTCGTGACGATCCGCGAGGCGGGAACGCCTGCACGCTCTGCGCGCTCGGCGCCGTGATCGAGCAGAGAGAGCTGTCCTGGTGCGTGCGCATCCGAGTCGATGGAGAACAGG
The DNA here is from genome assembly GCF_003314775.1 of Microbacterium sp. H6. Lineage (NCBI taxonomy): Bacteria > Bacillati > Actinomycetota > Actinomycetes > Micrococcales > Microbacteriaceae > Microbacterium > Microbacterium sp. H6. The sequence goes on from NZ_QOAY01000034.1 coordinate 20,499, forward strand.
CATCCCGCCTCGAGGGCGATCGCGATCAGTTCGTCCGGTGGATCCTGCCGCTCGGGGCGGGAGTTGATCTCGACGGCGACGCCGTTTTCGGCGCACGCGGCGAAGACCGCAGTCGCATCGAACACCGACTGCGGGCGGGTCCCCCGCTCTCCTTGCACCAATCGCCCGGTGCAGTGGCCGAGCACGTTCACCCGCGGATGCGACACCGCGGCAATCATCCGCGCGGTCATCGGTCGTGCGTCCATGCGCAGCTTGGAATGCACGGACGCCACGACGATGTCGAGCTCGCCGAGCAAAGAGTCCTCCTGGTCCAGAGTGCCGTCTTCGAGGATGTCGACCTCGATACCGGCCAGAAGCGTGAAGCCCTCACCGGACTCATTGCGCACCAAGGGAATCTGCTCCCGCAGCCGTTCGGCGGAAAGCCCACGTGCCACGCGAAGTCGCGGCGAGTGATCGGTGATCGCCTGATACTCGTGCCCGAGCGCACGCGCTGCCGCGGCCATCACCGGGATGGGCGTGGTGCCGTCGGACCAGTCAGTGTGCGCATGGAGATCACCGCGCAGCTTCGATCGGAGCACGGATACCCGCTCCGGCTCGACATCGCCGCGCAGTTCGACCAGGTACTCCGGCACCTCCCCGGCCTGAGCCTGCCGGATCACCGCGAACGTCGACTCCCCGATCCCCTTCGCCGCGCGCAGCCGCGTGGGGTCGGCGCGGACGCCCTCGGGAAGGTCCTGCAGCGTCGCCGCCGCCTGCCGGAACGCCTTCGCCCGATACCGGGAGGCCCGCTCGCGCTCGAGCAGAGATGCGATCTCCAGTAGCGCGTCGACGGGATCCACGGTCACTCCTTCGGTGCAGCCAGCTCGCGACTCACCGAGATCCACTGGTCGAGCTTGGCCAGGGCGCGGCCGTCGTCCACCGCAGCCGCTGCCTTGTCGTATCCCTCACGAAGGCGTTCGAGGATCGGTCGCTGCACCTGTGTGGCGTCCTGGGAGAGCTCGAAGGCGACGATGCCCGCGGCGGCGTTGAGGAGCACGATGTCCCGCACCGCGCCCGTCTCGCCCGCGAGGGTTCGCCTGAGCACCTCTGCATTGTGCTGCGGTGACCCTCCGATCAGGTCCGCGAGGTCGGCGATCGGGATGCCTAGATCACGCGGGTCGAGATCGTGCTCATGGATGTCTCCGCGCGTGACCTCCCAGATGCGACTGTGCCCCGTGGTGGTCAGCTCGTCGAGCCCGTCATCCCCTCGGAAGACGAGCGCCGTCGCGCCACGCGTTCGGAACACACCGGTGATGAGGGGAACGCGCTCGATCTGTGCGACGCCCACCGCATTGGCCTCCGCGCGGGCCGGGTTGCAGAGCGGTCCGAGCATGTTGAAGACCGTGGGAACGCCGAGCTCGGCGCGGACGGAACCGGCGTGCCTGAACCCGGGATGGAAGGCCCCCGCCCAGGCGAACGTGATCCCGGTGCGATCGAGGATGGAGGAGACCGACGACGGATCGAGCGACAGCTCGAGACCGAGAGCTCCGAGCACGTCGGAGGAGCCGGACGCCGAGCTCGCGGCACGGTTGCCGTGCTTGACCACCGGCACTCCGGTGGCACCGATGATGATCGCCGCGGTGGTCGAGACGTTCACCGTACCGACGCGATCGCCGCCGGTACCGACGATGTCCAGCACGTCAGGAGAGACGGGAAGAGGCACCGCGGCCTCGAGGATCGCGTCACGGAAGCCGACGATCTCGTCGATCGTCTCCCCCTTCGCCCGAAGTGCGACCAGGAAGCCGGCGAGCTGAGCCTCGGTGACACTCCCTTGCATGATCTGGCGCATCGCCCACGTCGACTCCCACACACTGAGATCGCGGCGCTCCAACAGAGAGGTGAGCACGTCGGACCAGGTCAGGGAATCAGCCATGTGTGCGATCCTATCGGCGCGGAGAAAACATGCAGATGCTTCCGGGCGGACGTGCGATCAGCGCCCATCCCTTGTTTCCCGCGGATTCACCGGCTATTCGCAGTGTTTTCTTAGGGTCCCCTAAGTCGAACTCAGGCAATCCTGGGCCCGCAGGTGCAAGAATCACGCCCGCGGATCGGCCATAATGGAGGGGTGACGACCTCAGCGACGTATGCCCCGGCGGCGAGAACGATTAAGCGGCCCAACCCGGTAGCTGTCGGCACCATTGTGTGGCTCGGCAGCGAGGTGATGTTCTTCGCGGGACTCTTCGCGATCTACTTCACCCTCCGCAGCACCTCTCCGGAGCTGTGGGCGGACCGGACCGAGCTGCTGAACGTCCCGTTCGCCGCAGTGAACACTGCGATCCTGGTGCTCTCCTCGTTCACGTGCCAGATGGGCGTGTTCGCGGCAGAAGACCTGCAGCCCTACAAGATCGGCAAGGGACAGAAGAACGGCGCCGGCCGCCGTCGTCTGTTCGGCTGGGGAATGGTCGAGTGGTTCTTCCTCACCTTCGCTCTCGGCGCCATCTTCGTCTCCGGCCAGGTCTGGGAGTACGCGCAGCTGGTGGCTGAAGGCATGCCGATCAGCGCCGACTCGTACGCCTCCGCGTTCTACCTGACCACGGGCTTCCACGCCCTGCACGTCACGGGTGGCCTGGTCGCGTTCCTGCTCGTCATCGGCCGCGCCTACGCGGTCAAGAACTTCCGGCACAAGGAGGCGACCTCCTCGATCGTGGTGTCCTACTACTGGCACTTCGTCGACGTCGTCTGGATCGTGCTGTTCCTCGTTATCTACTTCCTGAAATAAGAGCGGAGCTGATCCCCGAGATGGCACGAGAGAAGAAGCGCCGTTCCAGCGGTCGTCGCAGCCCTTTGGCGGCGGCCGCGCTCATCGGAGCAGGCCTCATGATCACCGGCGCTGTGTACGCCGGAGCGACCGCCGCGTTCGCCGCGACCGACACCCAGTCGGCTGCGACCTCGCAGCTGACGGTGGAAGACGGCAAGAAGCTGTTCACCGCCAACTGCGCCACCTGCCACGGTCTCGACCTGCAGGGAACCGCCAACGGCCCCAGCCTGTACGGCGTGGGTGAGCTGGCCACCGAATTCCAGCTGTCGACCGGCCGCATGCCGCTGCAGATGCAGGGCCCGCAGGCTCCGCAGAAGGCACCGCAGTTCACCGAGGACCAGATCCTCGCCATGGCCGCCTTCGTCCAGTCCGAGGCTCCTGGCCCGACGTTCCCGTCGGACCACATCCTCGACGGCAAGGGCGATGTCTCCAACGGTGCGGAGCTCTTCCGCGTCAACTGCGCGATGTGCCACAACGTGGCCGCAGCCGGTGGAGCGCTCACCGAGGGCAAGTACGCTCCCGGTCTCGGCGAGACCAGTGCACTGCACATGTACGCGGCAATGGTCACCGGCCCGCAGAACATGCCGGTCTTCGGCGACATGAACCTGTCCGACGAGGACAAGCGCGACATCATCTCGGCACTGCTCTTCCAGCAGCAGTCCGTGCAGATCGGTGGATTCTCGCTCGGCTCGCTCGGACCGGTCTCCGAGGGCCTGTTCGTGTGGATCTTCGGTATCGGCGCGCTCGTCGCCGTCACCGTGTGGATCACGGCGAAGTCCAACTGACGCTTAATCATCGAAGAGGAACGTACGAGGAGCACCATGGCACACGACGACGACTCGCAGGCTCTTGACAGGGCCTACCAGCCCTCTCCAGGGCTGGGTGTCGCAGTCAGCGATCCCGTGCAGAACCCCGGGCTTCCGCCGCACCGCGAGCGGATGACCGACAAGGACCCGCGCGCAGAGAAGGCCGCTGTCCGCACTGTCTACACGCTGTTCTACCTCTCGCTCGCCGGGAGCATCTGGGCGGTCGCCGCCTACATGCTGTTCCCGATCGAGAGCGGCGCGCTCATCGACATCCGTCAGAACAACCTCTTCATCGGTCTCGGCATCGCTCTCGCGCTGCTGGCCCTCGGCATCGGTGCGATCCACTGGTCCAAGGCGCTCATGTCCGACAAGGAGTTCATCGAGCACCGCCACCCGACCCGCGGCAAGGACTCCACGCGTGAGGCGGCCATCAAGGCCTTCTCGGACGCGAACGAGGAGTCCGGTTTCGGCCGTCGCACCATGATCCGCAACTCGCTGTTCGCCGCGATCGTCGCCTCGATCATCCCTGGCGTGACGCTCTTCCGCGGACTGGCTCCGCACTCCACACCGGATGACCCCACTGCGGGAGATCCGGTCGTGCTTCTCAAGCACACCATGTGGGAAGAGGGAGCACGCCTGGTGCGCGACCCCGACGGCACACCGATCCGCGCGGCCGACGTCACGCTCGGCTCCGCTTTCCACGTGATCCCGGAAGAGCTCGCCACCCTCAGCCACAGCGACGGTTACCTCGAGGAGAAGGCCAAGGCCATCGTGCTGATGATGCGCCTGCGTCCCGAGCAGCTGATCGAGGCCGAGGACCGCAAGGACTGGTCGTACGACGGCATCGTCGCCTACTCCAAGGTCTGCACGCACGTCGGCTGCCCTGTGGCACTGTACGAGCAGCAGACACATCACCTGCTGTGCCCGTGCCACCAGTCGCAGTTCGACGTCACGGACCACGCAAAGGTCATCTTCGGCCCGGCGGCACGTCCGCTGCCGCAGCTGCCCATCACCGTCGATGACGAGGGCTACCTGGTCGCACGCAGCGACTTCACGGAACCCGTCGGCCCGAGCTTCTGGGAGCGCCATTGAGCACCGCAACGCTGTCCAAAGAGGACAAGGACACCAAGGCGCCCCTCGGCGGTCGCTTCGTCGGTGCCGCGTCGAACTACATCGATGAGCGCACCAGCCTCTCCGGCTTCGTCAAGGAGCTGGGACGCAAGATCTTCCCCGACCACTGGTCGTTCATGCTCGGCGAGATCGCCCTGTGGAGCTTCGTCGTCGTGTTCCTCTCCGGAACCTTCCTGACGTTCTTCTTCCAGGCGTCGATGGTCGAGACCCACTACACCGGCGCCTACGCGCCGATGCGTGGAATCGAGATGTCCGCGGCTCTCGAGTCGTCCCTGCACATCTCCTTCGACCTGCGCGGTGGCCTTCTGGTCCGCCAGATCCACCACTGGGCGGCTCTGGTGTTCATCGCCGGCATCGGCGTGCACATGCTCCGCGTGTTCTTCACCGGTGCGTTCCGCAAGCCGCGCGAGCTGAACTGGGTGATCGGTTTCATCCTCTTCATCCTCGCGATGGCCGAGGGCTTCACCGGCTACTCGCTGCCCGACGACCTGCTCTCGGGTAACGGTCTCCGCATCATCGACGGAATGATCAAGGGCCTCCCCCTGATCGGCACGTGGACCTCCTTCCTCCTGTTCGGCGGAGAGTTCCCGGGCACCGACATCGTCGGCCGCCTCTACACGCTGCACATCCTGCTGCTGCCGATGCTGGTGATCGCGCTGATCGTCGTGCACCTCATGCTGATGATCATCAACAAGCACACGCAGTTCGCCGGCCCCGGCCGCACGAACGACAACGTCGTGGGCTACCCGATGATGCCGGTCTACATGTCCAAGATGGGCGGCTACCTGTTCATCGTCTTCGGCACCATCGTGTTGATCGCGACCTTCTTCCAGATCAACCCGATCTGGAACTACGGCCCGTACGACCCCTCCCCCGTCTCCGCCGGCACGCAGCCGGACTGGTACATCGGCTTCGCGGATGGCGCCCTGCGTCTCGCTCCGTCGAACTGGGACATCGTCTTCTTGAACCACACCTGGTCCTTCGGAATCATCGCGCCGGTTCTGGTCCTCGGTCTGTTCATCGTGGCCGTGGCGATCTACCCCTTCATCGAGGCATGGGTCACCGGCGACAAGCGCGAGCACCACATCGCGCAGCGTCCGCGCAACGCCGCGACCCGCACCGCGATCGGCGTCGCCGGCGTGGTCTTCTACGCCGTGCTGTGGGCCGCTGCATCGTCCGACCTCATCGCGACGCACTTCATGCTCACGATGGAAGGCGTCATCCACACGCTGCAGGCGCTGCTCTTCCTCGGACCGATCCTCGGCTACTTCATCACCAAGCGCATCTGCATCGCGCTGCAGAAGAAGGACCGCGAGATCGTCCTGCACGGTTACGAGTCGGGCCGCATCGTCCGCCTCCCCGGCGGCGAGTTCATCGAGGTGCACCAGCCTGTCGACAAGTACGACCGCTGGAAGCTCATCGACGTCGACACCTACGAGCCGCTCGTGGTGCGTCCGAACGCGAAGGGTCGCATCCCGTGGACGGAGAACCTCCGTTCTTCGATCTCGCGCTGGTTCTTCGAGGACCGTCTGGCGCCGCTCACCCAGGCGGAGGTCGAGGCCGCGGATGCTCACCAGCACCACGTCACGGCTCAGAACGACGAGACCGAGGCTGCGGAGATCCAGGGCGCGCATGAGCGTGCAGGATTCCCCGACGCCCCGCTCACGGTCGACGAGACGCACGTCGACGAGACGCCCAACACCCCCAGCACGGTCATCGCGACCGAGCCGGTGAAGAAGCCCCGCAAGAAGTCGGAGGACGGCGAGTAGTCGCCGCTCCCCCACTGATGAAGGCCTCGTCCACGCGGACGGGGCCTTCATCGTTGTTGCCGAATGAGAGGATCGAACCATGTCTTCCGCCGTCCAACTGATCCGAGCCACTTCCCTCGCCGATGCTCCCTATGCCTACGCCGCGACAGCCCCGTCCGGATCACGTCTCATCTTCCTTGCGGGCGCGTGTCCGCTCAACGACGACGGCTCGACCGCCGCGCCCGGCGATTACGCGGCACAAGCAGCCAGGTGCGTGGAGACCCTCGAGGAAGCGCTCGACGTCGCCGGCGCGTCCCTCACCGATGTCATCAGCACACGAGTACTGGTAGCTTCTTCGTCCCAGGCCGACCTCGTCACCGCCTGGGATGTGGTCCACGCCGCCTTCGGCGCGCACGACGTCCCCAGCACCCTCCTCGGCGTCACGGTGCTCGGATACGACCACCAGCTCGTGGAGATCGAGGCCATCGCCGCCGTGGCCGACTGACCTCGGCCAACTGATCCTGGCTGCTTGAACATGGAGATCGTCATCCGTCCGGCCACCCCTGACGACGACACCGCCACCGAACGCATCGAGATCGCCGCGGATGCGCTGCTGGTCGACCGTTTCGGCGCGGTCGACTGGCCTCCCCCTACGCCCGCGGTCGAACGCACGTCGTCGCCGGGGTTCGTGCTGGTTGCCGAGCACACCGACGACGCAGCAGTCGAGCCCCCTGTCGTCGGGTTCGCCCACGTGCTGGAGATCGATGGTCATGCGCACCTCGAACAGCTTTCCGTGCTTCCGTCATACGGGCGCCGGGGAATCGGTCGTGAGCTCGTCAAGGCTGCTCTCACGGAGGCACGGAACCGCGGGTACGCAGAGATCACGCTCCGCACGTATGTGGATGTGCCCTGGAATGCCCCCTTCTACAGCTCCTGTGGTTTCGTCGCGAGCGATCCGGACACTCCGCTGCTCCGGAAGCTCGTCGAGGTCGAATCCGCGCTCGGTCTCTTCGAGTATGGTCCGCGCGTGCAGATGACTGCATCACTCTGAATTGCGGGAGCGGAACAGGCCTCCTGCGATTCGTGGGCAGGATGTGACCGCATTCGCACGTCACGAGACGGGATTCCGCTGTCGACGTCTCGCATCGGCTCCTTAGGCTGAGGGAATGATCGATCGCACCGACTTCTATGAGGCCAAACTGACCTACGAGACCGACTCCAGCGACGTCCATGCCGCAATCAAGGCCGGTGAGAACCTGGTGGTGATCGACGTCCGTTCGGACGAGGCATGGGCTCAGGGGCGCGTCGCCGGCGCCGTACACATGCGTTACAGCGAGATCGCCTCCCGTGCCCCGAGGGAGATCCCTGCGGACACCGATGTCGTGGTCTACTGCTGGAGCCCTGGGTGCAATGCGGGTGCGAAGGGTGCGCTCGAGTTCGCACGCCTCGGCTATCGGGTGCGCGAGATGATCGGCGGCTTCGAGTACTGGGTCAGGGAAGGGTACGCGGTGGAGGACGCCGATGGCGTGCATCATCGCCCGGTGGATCCGCTCACCGGAATCGCTCGGATCCGCACCCGCGCCTGAACACGGCTGTCGCTACACAGGAAGAAGGCCCCCGGACGGATCCGAGGGCCTTCTTTCGATACGCGGTATCAGCGGGCGAAGTTGCCGCGGTAGTACTCGTATACCCAACCGACGATCGCGACGACGAAGATCGCCAGCCCGATCGGGAGGAGGAAGTGGCCGACTGCCAGGCCCACCACGAAGACACCGGCTGATGCGGCCAGGACGATGGGCCACCACGACCACGGGCTGAACTCGCCGAGCTCCGGGTCACCGTCGTCGATGTCCGACGTCAGGATGTCCTCCGGCAGCTCGCCGCGCTGGGCCTTGTGGGTGCGGTCGAGGTAGAACGCGATCATCGCGGCCATGAAAGCGGCGAAGAACAGGGCGACCGTGCCGACCCACTCGACCCGCATGGCGAAGTCGTCGTTAGGCGTGGCGAGGATGTGCCAGCCGGTGTAGACGACTCCGACGAGGGCGAAGAACGCCGTCAGGATCCACCAGAGAATGACGTTGTCGCGCATGACTTAGTGGGCCTCTCGCTCGCCGGGAGCCGTCGTGGCGAACTCCGCAGCTTCCGGGTGATTCAGGTCGAACGCAGGACGCTCGCTGCGAATGCGCGGGATCGACGTGAAGTTGTGTCGCGGCGGCGGGCAGGACGTCGCCCACTCGAGCGATCCGCCGTAGCCCCACGGGTCGTTGACCGTGACCTTCGGAGCCTTGCGTGCCGTGATCCAGACGTTCAGGAAGAACGGCAGCATCGAGGCGCCGAGGATGATGGCACCGATCGTCGACACCTGGTTCTGCCAGGTCCAGCCGTCGGCCTCCGAGTAGTCGGCGTAACGACGCACCATGCCGTCGACACCCAGCCAGTGCTGGATGAGGAACGTCATGTGGAAGCCGATGAACAGCAGCCAGAAGTGCACGTAGCCGAGACGCTCGTTCAGCATGCGTCCTGTCCACTTGGGCCACCAGAAGTAGAAGCCGGCGAACATGGCGAACACCACGGTTCCGAACACCACGTAGTGGAAGTGGGCGACGACGAAGTACGAGTCGGAAAGGGCGAAGTCCAGCGGCGGAGCCGCGAGGATGACACCCGTCAGACCACCGAAGACGAACGAGACGAGGAAGCCGAGTGCGAAGACCATCGGCGTCTCGAAAGTCACCGAACCTCGCCAGAGCGTGCCGATCCAGTTGAAGATCTTCACACCCGTCGGCACAGCGATGAGCATGGTCATCAGAGCGAAGAACGGCAGCAGGACCGAGCCCGTCACGTACATGTGGTGAGCCCACACGGCGACGGACAGCGCCGCGATGGCGATCGTCGCGTAGACGAGGGTCTTGTATCCGAAGATCGGCTTGCGGCTGAACACCGGGAAGATCTCGGAGACGATGCCGAAGAACGGCAGCGCGATGATGTAGACCTCAGGGTGTCCGAAGAACCAGAACAGGTGCTGCCAGAGCAGGACTCCGCCGTTGGCCGGGTCGTAGATGTGCGCACCGAGGATACGGTCTGCAGCAGCAGCGAAGATGGCCGCGGCCAGCACCGGGAACGCCATCAGGATGAGCAGGCTCGTGATGAGCGTGTTCCACGAGAAGATCGGCATGCGCCACATGGTCATACCGGGCGCACGCATCGTGATGATCGTGGTGATGAAGTTGACGGCACCGAGGATGGTACCGAAACCGGAGATGCCGAGACCGACCATCCAGAGGTTTCCACCTGCGCCAGGCGAGAACGACGCTCCCGCCAGCGGCTGGTACGCGAACCATCCGAAGGAGGCCGCGCCCTGCGGGGTCAGGAAGCCGGCGACGGCGATCGTGGAGCCGAAGAGGAAGAGCCAGAAGGCGAAGGCGTTCAGACGCGGGAAGGCGACGTCAGGGGCACCGATCTGCAGCGGCAGGATGGCGTTGGCGAACCCGGCGAACAGCGGCGTCGCGAACATCAGCAGCATGATCGTGCCGTGCATCGTGAAGAGCTGGTTGTACTGCTCCTTCGTCGGGATGATCTGCATGCCCGGCGCGAACAGCTCTGCGCGGATGACGAGAGCCATCACACCGCCGAGGAGGAAGAACATCACCGACGCGATCAGGTACATGTACCCGATCGTCTTGTGGTCGGTGGAGGTGATCCACTTGACGACGATGTTGCCCTTCTGCTCGACGCGCGAGGAGCTCATGAGAGCGGCCTGGCGTGCGGGCAGAGTGCTGGGACGCGAGCGGGGGGACTCGTCGGTACGGGGAGCTTCTGTGGTCGACATGGCTTACTCCCCTCCTTCCTCGGTGTCGGTCTTCGGGGTGGTCCCCGGCAGGTTCGCGAGACGGTCGTACGCACCGGTGATGTCGCCGGTGTTGCCCTTCTCCTCGAGCGATGCCACGTAGGCGTCGTAGTCGCTCTGGGAGACCACCTTCACGTTGAAGAGCATCATGGAGTGGTACTCACCGCAGAGCTCGGCGCACTTGCCGGCGTACTCGCCCTCTCGAGTCGGGATGAACGACCAGGAGTTGTCCTTCCCGATGAACATGTCCTTCTTGTACAGGAAGTCGATGATCCAGAAGGAGTGGATGACGTCGCGCGACTGAAGGTTGATCGTGACCTTCTTGTCGACAGGCAGCACCAGGGTCGGCAGCTGTGCCTGGTCGATGTTGCCGTCCTTGTCGGGCTGCGCCTGGACGCCCATCGTCCAGACGGCGTCGGAGTTGTCCTCCTCCTCGCCGTCGTACTGGAAGTCCCAGGCCCACTGCTTCGCGATCGCGGTGATCTCGACGTCGGGGTCGTCCCACTTCGCCTCGATCTCGGACTGGTCGCGAGCCGTGAAGAAGAACATGCCCAGCACGAGGATGAGCGGCACGATCGTGTAGAAGATCTCGATCGGCATGTTGTAGCGCATCTGCACCGGGAGGCCGGTCTGGCCCTTGCGGCGGCGGTAGGCGATCGCAGCCCAGGCCATCAGGCCCCAGGTGATGATGCCGACCGCGAGGAGCACGATCCAGGAGTTGACCCAGAGCGACGAGACGCGCTCGGTCTGGTTGGTGGCTGCGGGACCACCCTCCACGAAGCCCGGAAGAAAGCCGTTCAGCTCGGTGGGAGAGCATCCCGCCAGGGCCAAGGCTGCCGCAACTCCCACAGGGAGGGCGGCCCAACGAAGGCTGCGTTTCGAGGGCACGATGCACCTTTCAGATCGCGAACAGAGCACACCCAAGTCTAGGGCAACCTCACACCTGATTCATGCCATCCACGCGGGTAGTGAAACCAGAACGGCCGCCGTCACCAGCGGTGACGGCGGCCGTGTGCACGGCGCGGGATCAGTGGAAGCTGTCGCCGCAGGCGCAGCTTCCCGCCGCGTTGGGGTTGTCGATCGTGAAGCCCTGCTCGGAGATCGTGTCCTTGAAGTCGATCGCCGCACCGTCGAGGTACGGGACGCTCATGTTGTCGATGATGACCTCCACGCCGTCGAAGTCGACGGTCTCGTCACCCTCGAGGTAGCGCTCGTCGAAGTACAGCTGGTAGATCAGGCCCGAGCATCCGCCCGGCTGCACGGCAACGCGCAGCCGCAGGTCGTCGCGGCCCTCCTGCTCCAGGAGGTTCTTCACCTTGGTGGCAGCAGCGTCGGTCAGGGTGACGCCGTGTGCGCGGGTGGTCTCTGGGGAGAGTGTGGTGTCGCTCATGTCGCTCCTTGTGACGGGCCGCGGGTGCACGGCTTCTCGGACGATTCTACCGCCGCTGATCTCAGACGGCTCCGCGTTCTTCGTCATTCATGCGGGCGAGCAGCAACGCCTCGGTCGCGACCGCATGGCGGAAGGTGTCGAGATGCAGCGACTCGTTGGGGCTGTGTGCGCGCGAGTGCGGGTCCTCGACACCGGTGACCAGGATCTGCGCGTCGGGGAACTCCCGCACGAGGTCCGCGATGAACGGGATCGAGCCGCCCACTCCGAGGTCTACGGGAGGCACCCCGTAGCCGTCGCGCATGGCGTCGCGGGTGAGGGCGACAGCCCAGCCGCTGGTGTCGACGAGGAAGCCGTCACCGAGGTCGATGTCGGAGAAGGTGAGGTCTGCTCCGAACGGCGCGTGCGCGCGGAGATGACTCTCGAGAGCGTCGTAGGCCTCCCTGCCGGTCTGGCCCGGTGCCACCCGCGCGCTGATGACCACCGTCACCTCGGGGAGCAGGGTGTTGGAGGCCGCCGCCACACTGGTGGCATCGATCCCGATGACCGTCACCGAGGGCTTGTTCCAGATCCGGCTGAGGATGGTGCCGCCGCCGATCGGCGTGGTGCCGGGCAGCAGACCCGCCTCGTCTCGCAGCGTCGCCTCGGTGTATTCAGGAGTGGGAGCGTCCCGCTCGGTCATGCCCTCGACCGCGACCGAACCGTCGGCGTTCCACAGTGTGGAGAGCAGTGTGACAGTCGCCATCATCGCATCGGGCACGGCGCCGCCGAACATGCCGGAGTGCGAAGCGTGGTCGAGGGTGCGCACACGCATCGTGAAGCGCGCATTGCCACGGAGCGAGACCGTGAGCCCCGGGGTCACGGAGTCCCAGTTACCGGAGTCCGCCACGACGATCGCGTCCGCGCGGAGAGCGTCCTTATTGTCGGAGAGGAACTGCGCGAACGAGCGGGAGCCGTACTCCTCCTCCCCCTCTATGAACATCGCGATGCCGAGGTCGAGATCGTCGCCCAGCACCTCGCTGACCGCGCGGATCGAGGCGATGTGCGACATGATGCCGGCCTTGTCGTCCGCCGCCCCACGGCCGTAGAGACGCCCGTCACGCACCGTCGGCTCGAACGGCGGAGTCTCCCACAGGGCATCATCCCCCGGAGGCTGCACGTCGTGGTGGGCGTAGAGCAGGATCGTCGGCTTGCCGTTGCGCGCGGCACGCGTGGCGAGCACAGCCGGCTGTCCCTGCTCGTCTGTCCCGGGGATCGCGGCGCGGAGCACGCGCACCTCGTCGAACACACCGGTGCCGGATGCCAGCGCGGCGACAGCCTCTGCGCTGCGTTCCAGCTGCGTCTGATCGAACGCCGGCCAGGCCATGCCGGGGATGCGCACCAGGTGGCCGAGATCCGACAGCGCAGAGGGGATCCCGGTCGCCACCGCCTCGAGGACGGCGGCGTCGGACTCACGGTGAGGAACAGGAGAGGTCATGCGAGTAATCTTAAGGTGATCCCCCACCGGCGAACCGAGGAACTCCGTGTCCACTACCCCTACCTCCCCTTCCACGAACGACGACGCACCCGAGACGACCTCCGTCGGCAAGGGGCGCGCGACGCCGAGCCGTGCGGAGCAGGAGGCAGCTCGTCGCCGGCCCCTCGTCGCCAACACCAAAGAGGCGAAGGCGGCGGCCAAGGCGGAGCTCAATGAGCGCCGTGCCCGCGCGCAGGCAGGCTTGGCCGCCGGTGAGGAGAAGTACCTCCCGGTTCGCGACAAGGGCCCGCAGCGCCGCTGGGTCCGCGACTACGTGGACGCGGGGTGGCACCCGGCCGAGTTCGTGATGGGTGTGATGGTGCTGGTCATCCTCGCCTCGCTGGTGCCGGCGAACACGGCCATCTCCTTCTACGCCTACATCGTGATGATGGGCTACCTCGTGATCGCGATCGGCGGCATGATCCTGCTCGGCATGCGGGTCAAGCGCAAGGCGGCGGCGAAGTTCGGCAAGGACCGACTCGAGCGCGGCCTCGGCTGGTACGCCGCGATGCGCGCGCTGCAGATGCGCTTCATGCGTCTGCCGAAGCCGCAGGTCAAGCGCGGCCAGTACCCCGCCTGAGCAGTCCCCTGTTGATCTCGCGACCCCAGAACGGGCCGCGGTAGAGGAACGCCGTATAGCCCTGCACGAGCGTCGCACCTGCGTCGATGCGCTCCTGCACGTCCGAAGCGGTCTCCACTCCCCCGACCGCGATGACGCAGAAATCTGCGGGAACCGCGTCGCGCACGACGCGCAGCACTTCGAGGGACCGCTTCTTCAGCGGCGCCCCGGAGAGCCCACCCGCTCCCGCGGCCTCGACGGTCGCCGCATCCGTACGCAGCCCGGCTCGACTGATCGTCGTGTTGTGGGCGATGATCCCCGCCAGCCCCTCGGCGACGGCCAACCGAGCGATCGCCGCGATCTCATCATCCGGGAGGTCAGGCGCGATCTTCACGAGAAGTGGCGTGCTGCCGGAGGCTTCCCTGACCGCGCGAAGAAGCGGCGCGAGCGTCTCGACAGCCTGCAGGCCGCGCAGCCCCGGCGTGTTCGGTGACGACACGTTGACGGCCAGATAGTCGGCGAGCGGAGCGAGGCGCGTCGCCGAAGCCACATAGTCGGCGGTCGCGTCTTCGACGTCGACGACACGGCTCTTGCCGATGTTGACGCCGATGATCGTGTCGGGCGCGCCACGCCGCAGGCGCGCGAGTCGACGAGCGGCGGCATCCGCTCCCGCGTTGTTGAAGCCCATCCGATTGATCACGGCCCGGTCTTCGACGAGACGGAACAGCCGCGGCTTGGGGTTTCCCTCCTGAGGGATCGCCGTCACGGTGCCCACTTCCACGTGCCCGAACCCCAGCGCGGCGAGTCCCCGCACGCCCACCGCGTTCTTGTCGAACCCCGCAGCGACACCGAACGGCGAGGGGAAGGTGAGACCGAGGGCTTCGACCTGAAGCGACGGATCCGGTCGAGTGAGAGCCCGCGTCGCCCAGGAGAACGGAGGCGCCCCGAGCACACGGATCACCGCCATGCCGGCGTGGTGGGCGAACTCGGGGTCGAAGCGCGACAGGACAGCGCGAAAGAGCAGCGGATACATCCCTGCCAGATTACCGCTCCGCGGACTCCCGCTTCGTGTGGTCGGCGCGCAGGTCGGTGATGGCGGACTCGAAGTCCTCGAGCGAATCGAACGCCTGATAGACGCTGGCGAACCGCAGGAACGCGACCTCGTCAAGCTCGCGCAACGGTCCCAGGATGGCCAGACCGATCTCGTTCGTGTCGAGCTGCGAGACGCCGGTCTGCCGCACGGCCTCTTCCACGCGTTGAGCGAGCACCGCGAGGTCTCCCTCGGTGACCGGACGTCCCTGGCACGCCTTGCGCACGCCCGTGATGACCTTCTCCCGACTGAACGGCTCCATCACCCCGGAACGCTTGATGACGTTGAGGCTCGCCGTCTCCGTCGTGGTGAACCTGCCACCGCACTCCGGGCACTGTCGACGACGCCTGATCGAGAGTCCGTCGTCGCTGGTGCGTGAATCGATGACGCGGGAATCGGGGTGTCGACAGAAGGGGCAGTGCATCTGACCGATCCTACGCGGTGAAACGCGCCTCGATCGCTTCGCCGTGGGCAGGAAGCACCTCGGTTTCGGCCAGGGCGACGACTCCAGCCCGCACAGCCGCCAGGGCAGCTCTGTCGTAGGAGATCACCTGCTGCGGGCGAAGGAAGGTGTACGAGCCGAGACCCGGGGCATAGCGCGCCTGCCCTCCAGTCGGCAGGACGTGATTGCTGCCTGCCATGTAGTCCCCGAGGCTGACGGGGGTCTGGTCGCCGACGAACACGGCCCCGGCGCTGGTGAAGGCCGCGGCAGCCTGCTCGGCGTCGACGAGGTGGAGTTCGAGGTGCTCCGGTGCGTAGGCGTTGCTGAAGGCGGTGGCCATGTCGCGATCGTCGACGAGGACGATCGCGGACTGCGGCCCCGACAGCGCGGCCGCGACACGTTCGCTGTGGCGCGTGCCGGCGGCGATGCGTTCCACTTCGGCGGCCACCTTCTCGGCCAGATCCGCCGCGTCAGTCACGAGCACCGCCGATGCCTGCTCGTCGTGCTCCGCCTGGCTGACGAGGTCTGCGGCGATGAGCCGAGGATCCGCGTGGGCGTCGGCGACGACGAGGATCTCCGTGGCCCCGGCTTCCGAGTCCGTTCCGACGACGCCGGCGACGGCGCGCTTGGCGGAAGCGACGTAATTGTTCCCCGGACCCGAGACGACGTCGACAGGGTCGAGGTCGAGCGACGACACTCCGTGGGCCAGCGCGCCGATCGCGCCGGCGCCACCCATCGCGTACACCTCGGTCACCCCCAGCAACGCGGCCGCCGCGAGGATCGTCGGGTGGATTCGTCCGCCCTGGTCCGACTGCGGCGGCGATGCCAGGGCGATCTCCTGGACACCGGCGACCTGTGCCGGCACGACGTTCATGATCACGCTCGACGGATACACGGCTTTGCCGCCGGGGATGTAGACCCCCACGCGGTGCACCGGCTGCCAGCGCTGCGTGATGACGGCCCCTTCCCCGATGTGCGTCACCTGCGTCGCGGGAACCTGGGCTGCCGACGCGAGGCGCACGCGACGGATCGCCTCCTCGAGCGCACTCCGCACCTCCGGCGCGAGCTCTTCCAACGCCGTGATGAGGTGATCGGCGGGCACGCGCACTGCGTGTTCCGTGACTCCGTCGAATCGTTCGGCCTGCTCCCGAAGAGCCGCCTCACCGCGCTCGCGCACGTCGTCGACGATGCGCGCTGCGGTGTCCAGCGCTTCGGCTCTGGCCTGCGTTGCCCTGGGGACGGCGGCGAGCATGCCCGCGGGCGAGAGCTCGCGCCCTCGCAGATCGATCGTGCGCATTGTCAACCCTTCGTGATGTCGGAGATGTCGTGGAGGTAGCCGATCCGTCCGTCGTCATGTCGGACGACGAACGCACCCCCACGGTCCTCGATCACGAGAGCCCACGCGCTCGGGCCGATGCGGAAGAGCGGCTCTCCACGCTCGTCGTGGACGTCGCGCTCGGACGGCGCGAGGATCCAGAACGGCTGGGCTGCGGGCGCCGTCGCTCGGGGATTCGTCGTCTCGAGGTCGGCGTCCGTGACGCCCTCCAGGATCAGCGGCTCCGGCTCTTCCTCGGCCGTGCTCGTCTCATACGTCGCCGCTGTCTCGAGCAGCGACTCGATGCTCCCGGTATCCGAGACGATCTCCGGCTCCTGGTTGCGGGAGCGACGTGAGTACGAGGGAACGTAGTCCTCGTCGGACTCCTCCGGCGTGGTGCCGATCCCGCCACCGGACGCGTGTGCCGTGAGCGGCACCTGCTCGGCGAGGTCGAAGCGAGCGATCTCGTCCGTGGCCTGGTGGCCCGACAGCTCGACATCGCGGTCGATGACGAGAGGAAGAGCCGAGCTGTCGACGATGACGTCGGTCTGCGTCTCGGACTCCTCAGACACCTCGAGCTCGTCGGAGGTCGCAGGTACGCGCGACGGCTCTTCGACCGTGTCGGTGATCGCGGGCTCGGGACGCGGCCGCGCGATCACGGGACGAACGGGGTTCGCATTGCGGTGTGCGAGCGTCACGAGACGCCCGTGGAAGTCTTCCTTGAGACCCGGGATGATCGGGGCGAACACCGTGAGGACGACGAGCGCCACAGAGGTGATGGCCAGGGCGACTCCGTTCCACGGAAGGGTCCAGACGCCACCGGAGACGAGCGCGGAGATCGCGAGCCACAGGCTGCCGATCCAGACCACGGCGGACACGGAGAACGCGACAGAGGCGAACTGATCGATGCCGAGTGAGCCGACCCGGCGGATGCCGTCGGGCGAGAATCGGCGGAGCACCAGAAGGAACACGGCGACGGTGGGCAGCGCGATCGGAAGCACCCACTGGATTCCGACGCCCCAGAGCGAGAGGTCGCCGATGAGCGGGAAGAACGAGAACACGAACGAAAGCAGCCACACGCCCACGATCAGCAGCTCGCGCAGCGTGAACCCGAGGATTCCGAACTCCGGCGTGACCTCTTCGTCGTAGAGGACACCGTCGTCGTCGCTGAAGACCTCGTCCTCAGGATCCGTTTCGGGGAGATCCGTGCTCATGCGTGGTCCTTTCGTCACGGGGCTCGACGGGTGGTTTCGTCGTGCTGCCGACGGCTCACGATCCTACCCCGCTCACCCCAGACAGGTGGGCCCGAGCAGCGACTTGAGGTCACCGAACAGATCCGCGGACACCTTGACGGGCATCGGCACCTCGAAGACCTTCGCCGTGCCGCCCCGGTGCACGCGGAGCACCACCTCGGTGTCTCCGTTGTGGCGCCGGAGCACCTCCGCGAGTTCCATCATCACCCGCTCGGTCGCCCGCTGCTCGGCGAGGACGAGTGCCAGCGGACCGGCCGCGTCGAAAGAGCCCACGTCGGGAGCGAACGCCGACTGCGCGTGCAGGTTGAGCCCGTCGTCGCGCCTGGACACGCGCCCGCGCACGGCGAGGATCGCGTCCTGCTGCAGCGTGTGCTGGAACTCGGTGTACGTCTTTCCCATGAACATCACGGTGACCTCACCATTGAAGTCCTCTACGGTGATCATGCCGTACGGGTTTCCGCTCGCCTTGGCCACGCGGTGCTGCACGCTGGTCACGAGTCCGGCCACCGTCACCTGGTCGCCGTCCTGCAGGTCTTCGGAGTTGTTCAGATCGTTGATCGAGATCGACGCATGCTTCGCGAGCGGTACCTCGAGTCCGGCGAGAGGGTGGTCTGACACGTAGAGCCCGAGCATCTCCCGCTCGAACGCGAGCTTGTCCTTCTTGACCCACTCGGGTCTGGCCGGGACCTTGGCCGGCGCGACCTCTTCGGTCCCGTCGTACAGGCTGTCGAAGTCGAAGCCGATCGCCCCCTGGGCCTCGTTCCGCTTGCGGTCGACCGCCGCCTCGACCGCGTCTTCGTGCACCTCGTACAGCGCGCGACGGGTGTCTCCCATGGAGTCGAACGCGCCCGCCTTGATCAGGGACTCGACGGTGCGCTTGTTCGAGACGTGCAGAGGAACCTTCTCGAGGAAGTGATGGAACGAAGTGAAGCGCTCGTCCTTGCGGGCCTTGACGATGCCCTCGACGACGTTGCTGCCGACGTTGCGCACGGCTCCGAGGCCGAAGCGGATGTCGTCGCCCACGGCGGCGAAGAAGTTGATCGAGTCGGAGACGTCGGGCGGGAGCACCTTGATGCCCATCCGACGGCACTCGTTCAGGTACAGCGCCATCTTGTCCTTGGAGTCGCCGACGCTGGTGAGCAGCGCCGCCATGTACTCGGCGGGATAGTGCGCCTTGAGGTATGCGGTCCAGTACGACACCAGGCCGTACGCGGCGGAGTGCGCTTTGTTGAACGCGTAGTCCGAGAAGGGCAGCAGGATGTCCCACAGGGCCTTGATCGCCGCCTCGCCGAAGCCGCGTTCCTTCATACCGCCGGCGAAACCCTCGTACTGCTTGTCCAGCTCGGACTTCTTCTTCTTGCCCATGGCACGACGGAGGATGTCTGCCTGTCCGAGGCTGAAGCCGGCGACCGCCTGAGCGATGGCCATGACCTGCTCCTGGTAGATGATGAGCCCGTAGGACTCCTGCAGGATCTCGGCGAGAGGCGCTTCCAGTTCGGGATGGATCGGAGTGATCTCCTGCAGGCCGTTCTTGCGCAGGGCGTAGTTCGTGTGCGAGTTGGCGCCCATGGGCCCCGGACGATACAGGGCGATGAGTGCCGAGATGTCGCCGAAGTTGTCGGGCTTCATCAGCCGCATCAAGGAACGCAGGGGCGGGCTGTCGAGCTGGAACACACCGAGGGTGTCTCCGCGGGCGAGCAGCTGATAAACGCCCGGGTCGTCGAGGCCGAGGTGCTCGAGGTCGAGTTCCTCACCTCGGTTGGTGCGGATGTTGTCGAGCGCGTCGGAGATGATCGTGAGGTTGCGGAGCCCCAGGAAGTCCATCTTGATCAGACCGAGCGACTCGCACGACGGGTAGTCGAACTGCGTGACGATCTGGCCGTCCTGCTCACGGCGCATGATCGGGATGATGTCGAGCAACGGGTCGGACGACATGATCACACCGGCGGCGTGCACTCCCCACTGACGCTTCAAGCCCTCGAGACCCAGCGCACGGTCGAAGACGGTCTTCGCCTCCGGATCGGTCTCGATCAAGGTGCGGAACTCGCTCGCCTCCTTGTACCGCGGGTGCGCCGAGTCGAACATGCCGTCGAGGGGCATGTCCTTGCCCATCACGGGCGGGGGCATCGCCTTGGTGAGACGCTCTCCCATGCTGAACGGGAACCCGAGCACGCGCCCGGCGTCCTTCAGCGCCTGCTTGGACTTGATGGTGCCGTACGTGACGATCTGCGCGACGCGCTCGGAGCCGTACTTCTCGGTCACGTAGTCGATGACCTCGCCACGGCGCCGGTCATCGAAGTCGACGTCGAAGTCGGGCATCGATACACGGTCGGGGTTGAGGAATCGCTCGAAGATCAGTCCGTGCTCGAGCGGATCGAGGTCGGTGATCCTCATCGCGTACGCGACCATCGATCCGGCACCGGAGCCACGGCCGGGACCGACCCGGATGCCGTTGTCCTTCGCCCAGTTGATGAAGTCGGCGACGACCAGGAAGTACCCGGGGAACCCCATCTGCAGGATGATGCCGGTCTCGTACTCGGCCTGCTTGCGCACCTTGTCGGGGATGCCACCCGGGTAGCGGTAGTGGAGCCCCGCCTCGACCTCTTTGATGAGCCAGCTGTCCTCGGTCTCGCCGTCCGGCACCGGGAATCGCGGCATGTAGTTCGCGGAGGTGTTGAACTCCACCTCGCACCGCTCGGCGATCAGCAGCGTATTGTCGCATGCTTCCGGGTGGTCTCGGAAGAGCTGCCGCATCTCGGCCGCTGTCTTGATGTAGTAGCCGTCGCCGTCGAACTTGAACCGGTTGGGGTCGTCCATCGTCGACCCAGACTGCACGCACAGGAGAGCCTCGTGTGCGTCGGCCTCGTGCTGGTGCGTGTAGTGCGAGTCGTTGGTGGCGACCAGGGGGATGTTCAGGTCCTTCGACAGACGGAGCAGGTCGGTCATGACACGCCGCTCGATCGACAGGCCGTGGTCCATGATCTCGGCGAAGTAGTTCTCCTTGCCGAAGATGTCCTGGAACTCGGCCGCCGCCGCGCGTGCCGCGTCGTACTGTCCGAGTCGCAGACGTGTCTGGATCTCCCCCGAAGGGCAGCCTGTCGTGGCGATGAGTCCCTTGCCGTAGGTCTGGAGCAGCTCGCGGTCCATACGCGGCTTGAAGTAGTACCCCTCCATGCTCGATCTCGAGCTGATGCGGAAGAGGTTGTGCATGCCCTCGGTGCTCTGGCTCCACATCGTCATGTGGGTGTACGCGCCGGAACCCGAGACGTCATCGCTCTTCTGGTCGGGCGAGCCCCACTGCACGCGAGTCTTGTCGCTGCGGTGGGTACCGGGGGTCATGTACGCCTCGAGCCCGATGATGGGCTTGATGCCGGCGTTTCGTGCGGCGTTGTAGAACTCGAAGGCCGCGAAGGTGTTGCCGTGATCGGTGACGGCGATCGCGGGCATGCCGTATTCGGCAGCCGCCTGGGTCATCGCATTGATCTTCGCCGCACCGTCGAGCATCGAGTATTCGCTGTGCACGTGCAGGTGGACGAAAGAGTCGGATGCCATGCCTTCGAGTCTACGGCGGGGCCCCGACACCGGAGGTCGGTGGCGGGGCCCCGTCGAGACTCGTCACGGCAAGGTATCGACCACACTCGTCTCGAAGGTCATCCGGACATCCGGCACGTCACTCGGGATCACCCCTTCGCCGACCGAACTTGTGTCGGTGATCTCGGTCACGAGCCCCGTCGCCATCTCGATCGTCACCGTGTAGCGCCTCAGCGATGTCTCCGCAGTCTCGGACGAGCCGAGCTGCGAGTCGAACGTGACCACCCGTTCGCCGTTGAGTTCGGCACCCACCGTCGACCCGGGAAGCAAGCTGAGTGCGCGGTACATCGACGCCCGCAGCTCCGGGTCCCCGACGTTGTGCGAGAGCAGTCCGATGATAAGCCACCCGACCTTTCCATCGGCCCAGCCCTGCTCGTCCGGGCCCAGGTAGTCGCGGATCCAGCCGATCATGGCGTCGGGGTCACGTGGCATCGACTCGAAGAACCACAGGACGTCTTCGACGCCGCCCTCGGACAACCGGGGGGCGGCCGAGGCGAACAACGAGACGGCCGGCCCGTAGCCCTGCATCGCCGCACTCTGCTCCGCATGCCCCTGCGTCTGATCGCCGTAGACGCTGCCTGCGACCGGAGCGCCCCACTCTCCGTACCACTGCGAACGCAGATCTGCAGGCGAGTAGTCGGCGCCACTGCGACTGATCACCCAGCCACTCGACGCCGCAGCTCGCGAGACACTGTAGCCAGGTTGCCCGGCTGTATCGAGATCGGCGTCGAACACGCCCAACGACTCCGTCGTCCAAGCACGGCGCTGATACTGCCCGGGAGCAAGCTGGGGCGGCGCGAATCCCGCCGCGGAGTTCGCAGCTCCCAGCAGCGCCTCAGGCCCTGTCATCGGAGTGGCTGTGGGGGTCGGCACCCGGCTCGGCACGAGCTCGGGACCAGGCGCACGTGTCGGCACCGCTTCCACCGTCGGTGCGGGGGCTGGCGCGGCGATGCCGCTCATCACGAGCACCCCGGTGGTGACCGCAGCCACCGCGCCGAGCGAGGCTGCGGCTATCAGCCACGACCTTCGCGCTCCTCGAGCACGTGCCGGCCTGCGCTCACCTTCGATCGCGGTCAGGAGAACGGCTCGCGCGGCCGCGATGTTCTCCTCAGCGCCGTCGATGTCGGGCCTGGTCTGCTGGGCCTTCTCAAACATGTCCAAGGGTCTCCCCCTTCTGCTGCTGCTCGAATGCCTGGATCCTTCGGGTGGAGTCCAGCCGTGTGCGGACCCTGTTCAGGCGCGATCGCACCGTTCCCACCGGTACGGCGAGTGCGACGGCGATCTCCTCGTATGTCAGCCCCTGCCACGCGTAGAGCAGGAGCGTCTCCCTGTCCTTTGGGGCGAGTGCCGCGATCCGCGTTTTCAAGGATCGGACTTCGCGCTCGGCGTCGACCCGCGACATCGCGTCGTCCAGACCTCCGAGCGACGAATGATCCTGCTGAGAGACGGACGCTGCGAAAGACCTCCAGTGTTTCGCTTCCACCGCACGATGGCGGCGGATCAGGCGCGAGGCTATGCCGAGGAGCCACGGCGCCGCCGACTCGACGTCCGTGTCGAAATCCGCTCGGCGGCGGAATGCGACGAGGAATGTCTCGCTCAGGACGTCTTCCGCCGCGTGCCGGCCGATGCGATACGTGGCGAAGGCGTTGACGGCGCGCGCGTGTCTGTCGAAGAGCTCGGCGAACACCGCCGGATGCTGAAGAGATCGCTGGATGATCTCGCTGTCTGTGGTCACGCTATGTATTGGCCGTGCGCCGCAGAGCGGTTCACGGTTTCTTCGACGACGTCGACGATGCTCCGAGTTCGAGCCGCATCACGACTCGGGGGAACCCGTCCAGCACGGAACGGGTGTCGGCGGCCCTCTCGAACCCCGCGCTCTCGAACAGCGACCGAGTGCCGACGTATGCCATCGTCAAGTTCACCTTCTCGTCGCCGTTGTCGACGGGGTACCCCTCGATCGCCGGGGCTCCGCGCTCCCTCGCGTAGGCGACTGCGCCCTCGACGAGTGCATGCGTGATCCCCTGCTTCCGGTACCCAGGGCGAACCCGGAAGCACCACAGCGACCAGACGTCGAGGTCGTCGACGTGCGGGATCAGCCGGTTTCGGGCGAAGCTCGTCTCCCGACGCGGCTGGAGGGCCGCCCATCCGACCGGTTTCCCGTCCAGGTACGCGATCACTCCGGGAGGAGGATCTTGATGGCAGAGTTCGCGCACGCGATCGGCACGGGCCTGACCCCTCAGCGCAACATTCTCCTTGTTTCCGATGCGATAGCTCAGGCAGAAGCACACGTTCGATGTCGGCTTCCTCGGCCCGACGAGTGTGGCGACGTCGTCGAAATCGGTCGCGGGACGAACCTCGATGGTCATGCGCCCAGTGTCGCGCACCTCACGGACACATGTCCGGCGAGACACGGGGATCATTCACCGCGCAGCACATCCAGAGCGTGCTCGAAATCCGCGGGATAGGGAGACTCGAACTGCACCCAGTCACCCGTCGTCGGGTGCGCGAAGGCGAGCTGATGCGCATGCAGCCACTGGCGGGTGAGCCCCAGCCGCGCCGACAGCGTCGGGTCGGCGCCGTACAGGGGGTCGCCGACGCACGGGTGCCGGTGCGCAGCCATGTGCACGCGGATCTGATGCGTGCGGCCGGTCTCGAGGTGGATCTCGAGCAGCGATGCGCCGGGAAAAGCCTCGAGGGTCTCGTAGTGCGTGACGGACGGCTTCCCATCCGGGACGACGGCGAACTTCCAGGAGTGATTGGGGTGGCGCCCGATCGGAGCGTCGATCGTGCCGGCGAGCGGGTCCGGGTGCCCTTGGACGACGGCGTGATAGATCTTCTCGACCGTACGGTCCTTGAACGCCTGCTTCAGCACCGTGTAGGCGTGCTCCGATTTCGCCACGACCATCAGGCCGCTCGTGCCCACGTCCAGCCGGTGCACCACGCCCTGGCGCTCCGGCGCTCCGCTGGTCGAGACACGGAAGCCCGCCGCGGCGAGGGCACCGACAACGGTGGGCCCCTCCCAGCCGAGGGAAGGATGAGCGGCGACGCCCGTCGGCTTGTCGACGACGACGATGTCGTCATCGTCGTAGACGATGCCGAGCTCCGGCACCGCGATCGGGACGATCTTCGGCGCCTCCTTCGGCTGCCATTCGATGTCGAGCCAGCCGCCTCCTCGCAAGCGATCGGACTTGTCGAGCGTGACGCCGTCGAGACGCACTCCCCCGGCGGCGGCGACGTCAGCAGCGAAGGTGCGGGAGAAACCCATCAGCTTCGCCAGGGCAGCATCGACACGCGAGCCGTCGAGACCGTCGGGTACAGGCAGTGACCGCGACTCCACGGTCAACGTCCCTCCGCTGCGGGTGCCGCGCCCTCCGAAGGCGTGTCGTCATCGACCTTTCGCAGGGGCGCCGCGTCGGCTGCGTCGACCATGTCGTCATCGGTGTCGGTCGCCTCGACCGCCGCTGCAGCCTCGGCCTCGGCCTCGGTCTGCACGAGCTGGTGATCGCGTTCCCGCGTCCCGTCGAAGCGCAGGCCGACCACGACGAGCAGCGCCACGGAGATCATCCCCGTCACGATGAAGACGTCCGCGACGTTGAAGATCGCCGGCATCATCCACGGCATCGAGATCATGTCGACGACATGTCCCATAGGGAAGCCGGGCTCGCGGAAAAGACGGTCGCTGAGATTGCCGAGCACTCCGCCGAGAAGGCAACCGAGAACGACAGCCCACAGCCGGGACTTCAGACCGAATGCCTTCCAGACGATCACGCCTGCCACGACCGCGAGGGCGATGGTGAAGATCCACGTGACTTCGGACCCGAGCGAGAAAGCAGCTCCGGGATTGCGCACGTAATACAGCTGAAGGAACTCGCCGAGCACGGGGACCGGCTCCTGATAGGGCAGGTTCTCGATGGTGAGGTACTTCACAAACTGATCGGCGGCCAGCACGAGCGCTGCGAGAATCGCAACGATCGCGCCGGCCGCCGACCGAGGAAGGGGACGGCGTCCTGACAAGAGGGCGCCTTACAGACCGATCGCGGAGACAGGGGTCGAGTCCGTGGAGGTCGACTTCTCGTCGAGCTCGCGGAGCTGGCCCTCGATGTAGCCGCGCAGCTGCGAGCGGTAGTCGCGCTCGAAGTTGCGGAGCTCGGTGATCCGAGCCTCAAGCGTGTTGCGCTCGCGCTCGAGACGTGCGGTCTCTTCGCGCTGCTTGGCCTCGGCCTCGGTGCGGATGCGAGCCACCTCGGTCTCAGCCTCGGAGATGAGCTGGTTGCGCTTGGCCTCGCCCTCGGCCACGTGCTCGTCGTGCAGACGCTGCGCGAGCTCGATGATGCCGGCGGTGGCGGTCGCGGATCCGGTCGGAGCCGGCTCTGCCGGAGCCTCGGCGACAGGACCTGCGGCGGGGGCCTCGGCAGCGGGAGCGGCGGCCTCAGGGGCAGCACCGGACTCGTACGCGGCCAGCTTGGCCTTCAGCTCGACGTTCTCCTCGAGAGCCTTGCGCCACTCGATGACGATCTCGTCGAGGAAGTCGTCCACCTCGTCCGGGTCGAAGCCGTCCTTGAAGCGGACGTGCTGGAACTGCTTGGTGACGACGTCATCCGGGGTAAGTGCCATGGGTGGCTCCTCTTTCGATGAGTTCGATTGCCAGTATCGATGTATGGCGTGGTCGTGATGTGGCGCGAACCCGGGGCGCGCACCTGGGTGCCAGCATAGCCCCCGCGCATCGGTGCCGCGATGTCACGACACTCAGAGAGCGGGAACTCACCGGAGCCGGAACACGGGACACGCCGGTGATTCAGCGGACGAACAGTCGGACGATGTTCATCAGAATCAGGACGATCAGCAGTGTGAGTGCGAACCCGAAGTCGAGCGACAGCGAGCCGATCCGCAGCGGCGGGATGATCCGTCGGAAGAACCGGATGGGGGGATCGGTGAGCGTGTAGACCGCCTCGGCGGCGACGAGGCCGAAGCCCTTGGGCCTCCATTCCCGATTGAACATCGGGATGTAGTCCAGGATCAGCCGCGCGAAGAGCACGATGACGTACAGGAGGAGCACCAGATGAACGATGCTCGCGAGGACCGAGACCAGCTGCACGGGCTACGACTGGTCGAAGCTCGCAGACTCGGCGTCTGCGTGTGCGATGCCCCCGTGACCCGAGACCGCGATGTTCTCCGGCGACAGCAGGAACACCTTCGAGGTCACGCGCTCGATCCGGCCGTAGAGGCCGAGCGAGAGCCCACTCGCGAAGTCGATGAGGCGACGCGCATCGGCATCGCTCATCTGCGAGAGGTTGATGATGACCGGGACACCCTCGCGGAAGCTCTCCGCGATCAACTGGGCGTCACGGTACTGCTTCGGGTGGACGGTGAGGATCTCGTTCACGGCTCCTGCAGACGGCTGGCGGACGGCGACGGGGCGGCGAAGCGGCGTGACGGGGGCCGGTGCCGGCTCCTCGCGGTCACGATCGCGTTCGCGGTGAGCGCGGGCGGGCGCCTGCGCTTCTTCTTCGTAGACCTCTTCCTCGTCGGCGAGGCCGAGATACACCATGGTCTTCTTCAGTGGGTTACCCATCGTGTCCTCCGGTTCGAACGTGTCGGGCTGGTCTGTTCACAGGTTAACCCCGGTCAGGCCGGGGGCCGGTGATTGCGGAACCGATCCGCAGGTGTGTCGCGCCGGCGGCGATCGCCTCGACGAAGTCCCCCGTCATCCCGGCAGAGATCCACGATGCCGAAGGGTCGATCGCACGGACGCTCTCCGCGATGCCGTGCAATCGTGCGAAGGCGGAGGCAGGCTCCTCGTCGAGCGGCGCCACCGCCATCACGCCGCGCAGGCGCAACGACGGCAGCGAGAGGACGTGCTCCGCGAGAGCGACCGCCTGCGCCGGCGCCGCTCCCCCGCGGCCGGGATCGTCGGTGAGGTTGATCTGCACCAGCACATCGAGCTGATCGTCATCATCGGCCGCGCGGTGCAGGGCGTCGGCGAAGCGGTCGCGATCGACCGAATGCACGACTGACGCGCTCCGTCGGATCGCACTCGCCTTGTTGGTCTGGCCCTGGCCGATGAAATGCCATCGCAGATCCAGCTCGGTGAGCTCGCTCTCCTTCGCCGACAGCTCCTGCTGACGGTTCTCGCCGACGTCGCGCACTCCGAGCTCGTGCAGATCACGCACCAGCGACGCCGGATGGAACTTCGTCACCACGATCCTGGTGATCTCGTCGTGATTGCGTCCCACGGCTTGCGCGGCTGCGGCGATCCTGTCATCGATCGCCGACAGCCGCGTAGCCAGAGGTGCGAGCCCAGGGCCGTCGACCGGAGAGGTCACTTCAGGAATTCAGGGATGTCGATGTCGTCGTCCGCGAAAGCCGGCTCGATGCTGGTGGTCGGAACGCGCTGCTGGATCGGCTCGGGCTTGACCGGCTCAGGCTTGTTGTCCGTCTCCTCGTCGAGCGCCACCTCGGGGAGCGGAGTCGTCGAGGGCCGGGAGACGACCATCGGGTCCAGCCGCAGCGAGGGCTCACCGCCGTCGAAGCCTGCTGCGATCACGGTCACGCGCACCTCGTCGCCGAGCGTGTCGTCGATGACGGTACCGAAGATGATGTTTGCCTCGGGGTGAGCGGCTTCCTTGACGAGGTCTGCCGCGTCATGGATCTCGAAGATACCGAGGTTGGAACCACCCTGGATCGACAGCAGAACGCCGTGCGCACCCTCGATGCTCGCTTCGAGGAGCGGGGACTCCACAGCCAGCTCTGCGGCCTTGATCGCGCGATCTGCACCGCGAGCGGAGCCGATGCCCATGAGCGCGGAGCCTGCTCCCTGCATCACGGACTTGACGTCGGCGAAGTCGAGGTTGATGAGACCGGGGGTCGTGATGAGATCCGTGATGCCCTGCACACCGGCGAGGAGTACCTGGTCGGCCGTGGCGAACGCCTCGATCATCGAGATACCGCGGTCGCTGATCTCGAGGAGACGGTCGTTCGGCACCACGATGAGGGTGTCGACCTCTTCCTTGAGCTTGGAGACGCCGGCCTCGGCCTGGCTCTGGCGACGGCGACCCTCGAAGGAGAACGGTTTGGTCACGACACCGATGGTGAGGGCGCCGATGGACTTCGCGATGCGTGCCACGACGGGCGCCCCGCCGGTTCCGGTACCGCCACCCTCTCCCGCCGTCACGAAGACCATGTCGGCCCCGGTCAGCGCCTGCTCGATCTC